>NZ_JARVRU010000131.1:0-19317 GCF_030209535.1 Lysinibacillus sp. fls2-241-R2A-57 | reverse complement strand
TCTCTCTTTTTGTATAATTTTCATTGGAAGAAATTAGATAATCAACACGCGTGTTATTCCATCTTTTCTTATGTAGTTTACGCTCAACGGTATACGTAACAGCTGGCGTGCTTTGTTCTTCTGTCCGCTCAGAATCGTTAAAAGACAGATCGTCTTCAAATAAAGAGGTTTGTCCGTCTGTTGATACTTTGATTTTTCTGTTGTGGAACCGTATTAAGCTTTTCTCATAAAATCATGCTTAATTGTTTATTCAGCTCCTTCATGATCATTTGGATGATGCGCTCATCTACGCCATTGAAAAAAGAGATTTCAGCACTGTTGTTTAATGATGCAGCTCGGCTTTGGAGAGTTTTGTGGTGAAGTTGTTAATGAAGAGTTGTCAGTGATAGGATTAGTGTCACAGGGACAATTGTTAGTTTGGTAGTTGACATAAAGAAGCCCCTCCTTTAATTGATATACTTATCGTACCAGAGGTGCCTGGTTATTTATTTGCGTTATTTGATTACGGGCTTATATTTCTTATGTTCCAGTTATTTAAATTAGTTGTAAGATACACTTACCTTAACAAGCAAAAAAGAACGAACTCCAACATTCGAATTCGTTCTTTTAATATTATTATAATAAGCGACAGCTTAACAATATGTTAAGTGTTGGTGGTGTAATATAAATTTCAAGATGTAGTAGATTCTCCCCAAAAAAACATCTGTTACTAAAATATAAAAGCTTCTTAATAAACTGTCGACTTAGTTTTGATATTGTTAACCGTAAGTATATATGAAATTAACCTATCTAAATTCTCTTTCAAATTTGTCAACATTGCATTATCCGGTTTCTCTATACCCTCGGGTTCTTCTTTAAAATGTAAGGAACTCAAATTTTTGAAAACATATCTTGCTAGATCATTTTTATGAATAATTGTCCCACTCGATTTGCTTACTCCATCAACGCCTCTACTTTCCAATATATTCCCGACTCCTTGATTTTGAGAATATACATTCCATTCGTTGCAACTTGATACTCCGGTTATCTTAGATGCAGACTTTGAAGATCTCTCCGTATAAAACTCTTTTAATAACTGAGGATGTACATAGTTTTCTAATTCTCTCCCCTCTAAAATCCATAAATTTAATACTTCTTTTACTGTATCGTTATTAACTTTTTCTAAACAATTTTGCCTAAATAACGGATTTAGTAAGTTAATCTTATTTAACTCTTCTGCTATTCTAATCATTCTATTATGCTTAGCAGAACCTATATTAGCATTATCAGAATCAATGACTACAAATGGATTCGGATTTACTTTCAATACTTTAAGTACTTCTTCTTCTTCCAAAAGATCAATTGGAATTTCTTTTTCTGCAAACCCATAATGTTCAATAGTACTTCCACCAGTCATTAGAATGGAAAAATGCAATCCTTCAATTAAGTTATTTTCAACTCTATTTTGTTCCTTATATATTGGGAAGTAAATTTTCAGCCATGCTCGTAGCCAAAACATTTCCGAAGGTCCTTCTACCCAAATTACTGTATTAGATAAAAGTGCATCCCCAGGAACAACACCCAATTCATTACAAACTTCTCTAAACTTACCTAGACCTTCATTATTTCTAAAGAAATTTTCAAAAAAACAATTACCTTCATTTTTATAAAATCGATACAATATATCATCTTTATCAGCACTTTCTAACACAGTTGAAGAATGTGTTGCTAAAACATATTGAGATCCTCCATGATCCCTAATAAGTTGAATTAATAATCTTACAAGTCCTGGTTGTAAATGACTTTCTATCTCATCAATTAATATAATTTCCTTTTTATTCCTCACTATCTCCATCAATAATATATATAACATGGTATAACCTGTTCCAATTTCCTCAGATGAGAATTCAATATCATTAAATGTGAATTGTAACTGTTTTTTCTCGGTATTTGCTACTACAGCATTTGGATCATCTAAATTAAAATCATTTTTCAGCCAATTTCTTACCTTTTTTTTACAAGAAACTATTTCTGCTTGAGATTTATTTTCATGCAACCACTTTAGAATTTCTGAACCATTTTTGTAGAAATCAGATTCTTCTCTATCAAAAGATCTAATTGCGTCAAAGACCATAACTCTATTGCGAATTTCATTGTATAAAACCCTACATAATAATTCTATTTCCGTTTTATTCATCCCCAATGAATTAGCCATAGAAGTTGGGTTATAAGTAAATATTTTCTTTCCTTCATCAAAATAATGAGAATATTGATCTTCGTCACCAACTTTAAGGCAACAAACAAAATTATTATCAACTTTTCTAATTTCAATACATAATGTAACAAATGGTATCTTTGACAATTTCACTAACTCTGGTTCTTGACTTCCACTAAATATTTCAGTGTTAATATTAAATTTAAAATTAATTGGCCTACCCACATTTAAATTATGAAAATCACTATCTTGAATATGATTTAATATAAATGTATTTGAAGCATGTCCTTTAATTTCATATCTTAATATAGAAAATGCTCTGGTAATTAAGGACTTCCCTGAATTATTAGGCCCTACGAGAAATGTTATATTTTTCATCTCTGCAAAATCAATAATACACTCATTTTCGAAACCCCTATAATTTTCAAAAGATATACTATTTATAAATTTATTCATTCTCTTTTACATCCCACCATCTATATATAGTATTAGTAATATCATATAACTCCAGAGGTTTAGACCATGCTTCAGTAAAAGAAATGTCATTAGAATTTGGTGCAGGACAAGGTCTCTCAATTATACCTTTTATAGGTAGTGGAACACACTCTCCTACTATTAAAGCCTCACCATTTTGAAAAAGAGGAATCATATTTGTTAATGCACTTAAATGATCTGGTAAAACATGTCTAATAAAAGATTGATCTTCGGGATTAGTTACCCTTAATACAAAAAAATTAGAACATTGAGATATAATTGTTGAAGATAAATCAGAAGGACGTTGACTAATTATCAGCTGAGTAATACCATATTTTCTTCCTTCTTTTGCTATTCTTTCAATATATTTTTTAGGTAACTTTGTATTTGGTGTAGATTCTTTTGGTATATAGTTATGTGCTTCTTCAAAAACTAGGTAAAATGGAAGAGTTTTAGAATCATCTTCCCACAATTTAAATTCAAAGCATATTCTGCTTAATACACCAATTATGATAGGAGTTACCTCAGACGGAATTTTTGATAAATCGAGAATAGTTAATTGATGTTGCTCTTCACTTGTAGGTATACTCAATAAATTTAATAGATAATCTTTTAAAAACAAAGAATTGGTAACTTTCCCCGTAAATAAAAATGTAAATCTCCTATCATTTCTTATACTTTGAATTTTTTCGATAACTTGATTTAATTTCCCATAATAACTAGGATCTTGAATAACTTGATCTTTATCTTTATCTGGTCTATCAATTTTTGTTGCCCCTGTCCCTGCTATGTAGTCTGTTCCATCTTCATTCCATGCTAATTCATTATCTGATTTCCAATATGTTCTCTTGTTTAATTTTACAAGCTCTATTAATAATTTATCTATATCAAAATATATAGGTGAGTTAATACTAATCTTTTCAATTAGCCCTACTTGTCCTCTTATACTTTCATGCTCATTTTCCTTTAGTTCTAAAATTTGTTCCTTCAATATTCTTATGCCATCACTATTTTTCGAATTATCTATGTCACCTAAGAAGATTGATTGAAATTCTTCAAAATTTAATAACCAATAAGGTAACTTAAAGCTAGATGCATTTATTTTATTAACTTTGTTCGAAAATTCCTCCGATTGAAATGCTGCCGAATATTCATCATGTAAATCAAAAAATAGTATATGACTATATTGATATTGTTTTAATATCTTTTGTAAGATACTTGCTACAGTGCTTGATTTTCCTGAACCAGTAGAACCTAATATAACTGAATGTTTTCCTAAAAACTTATCTATATGTATAGCTACTTCTTCACTTTGCAATCCTGCAACATTTCCAATTTTCAATCCTTGCCCCTCTGAAAGCGAAAATAATGATTTCTTTTCGTTTGAAGTTAGAAGGTAACATTTTGAATTAAATCTTGGATAATGTCCTATTCCCCTTTGAAACTTAAGAGAACTCTGAGAAGACTTATCTTGGTATCCAATTATTTTAGCAATAGCAACAGCCTTATTTTTATCATTATTGCTTGACTGTTCTTGCATTCCATTAATAGGATTTAATATTTCTTCAAACGTAGAAACCAACTTCACTTCTTCAAAAATACCATAATGAACATTATTAGATTCAAGGTCACCTATTAAAAAAATATCCCCCACTATACCAACAAACATTTTTAATATTTCTCCATTGTTCGTAAACTGTTGTTCTAAATTTCTTTGTAGAAGGTCTTTATTAAGTTCAATAATTAAGTTCATTCCCGAAACTGATATTACTTGGCCAAATGGGTTATCTTTAGAAGCTATCATTTAAATTACCTCCTTAACATTCGGTAGATTTTTACAAACTCCATAATTAGCAATTAATCTTATTTTTTAAAAAAAATGTATTTTATATTATTATATCTCTAATCAACTAGTAAAAACATACTGATTTTTTCGCAATTTAATTTTATGAATTA
The DNA here is from genome assembly GCF_030209535.1 of Lysinibacillus sp. fls2-241-R2A-57. Lineage (NCBI taxonomy): Bacteria > Bacillati > Bacillota > Bacilli > Caryophanales > Bacillaceae > Lysinibacillus > Lysinibacillus sp. fls2-241-R2A-57. Next base: position 14,693 of record NZ_JARVRU010000131.1, on the reverse strand, counting down.
TGCTTACATTTAAATAAAAAGACAAAAAAAGATTGGCTTCATATGGACTATTTATTTTCACAAAACTACTTTAATTTTGTGATTCAATATTCGATACATCACAATAATTACTCAATGCCTTTAAAAACTCTTCCTGTAAAGCCTCAATATCCAATAATGGGCTCATTAATACTGGATAGGCTTTATTCAGCTCAAAAATAACTCGTCGGCCGTAACGTTCATCTTTTCCTAAATCAGGTCGATCCGTTATTTTTCCTTTTAATAGTTCACTGATTTCTAAGTTATAGATTACCGTCAAATCTTTACTAAAAATTCTCCATTTCTAAAAATTGAATACTTAATAATGTAATTGTATATATCCAAGTTATCTACTATTAACTCGTAATATCGTTCTTTTGAAAATATAAGTTCTGTAGCACCCTCAATATATTCAACTGCTAAAATGCATTTATAAATATAGTTTTCCCTGTCAAAACCTTTGATAACGATATTACCAAACTCACGATAACTTTCTAATACTTGAGGATAATGCTCAACTATGATAGTAGGTAATGTTTCGTTATATTGAAATAACACTTATTAAATGAAGCCATTTCTATCATCCTTCACTAACGTTAAGTTTCAACCTTTGTAAACTCCATTCCCTTCACCTTCAACTGATTAAATAAATTCGCTAATGCCGTCTCGCCGACATTACGGTACTTGCCTAATAGTACTAGCTCTTTTGGGAAATCCTTAACATCTAAGAAACCTTGCTCTTGTAACGAGTTAAGCAAGCTTGTTTGGCCAGGAAAGTTGTCCTTCGTTAACGCAACATTTTCTAATGCTTCTGTTAAAATAACAAAATCTGATTTGTACAATAGCAAGACTTCCCCGCGATATTGCTCCATCAATATTTTACGTTTTTGTTCTTCTTCAACGAATAATCGTAATTCTTCAAAGAAGCATTCATCATTAGCTTCTTTAAATCGCTTTACATGCTGGTACATACCGTCTAATTGATATGGCAGTTCACTCATAATACGTGCTTGCTGTTCGCCATTCAAACGAATTAAAAATGTTGCAGATTTTGGGAAACGCTGTGGCAATAAAAATGCATCACGTAAAAAATCCGGTATCTCAACAAATTGATCTTTATAGTAAATTCTACGACTAACCTTTTGCTCGGTTTCAACATTTTCTGACATCGGCTGTTTTTGCACAAACGTCTGCATTAATGCTTCAATATGTTCGATTAAATATTCACTATCAGCCGTGCTTTTCTCTGGAACCGGCTCAATATACTCTGGCACCTCAATATCTGGTGATGCATATGTTTCGATAAACCATGTCAAAATCAAATGCTGATACTCCCAACAAGTTAATGCTTCTCGAATTAACATTTTGCGCGTACCATTATGACTTGCTATATTTCCTTGGCGACGAACGAATTGAATCGCATTATCCGTTGTTGGCGTAATGATTCCTTCATTTTTCAACTTCATTTGTAGTTCACCGAAATTTAACTCGCTATGCCCAAGCCCTTCCAATTGCGCAACTTGTCAAACTAATGTTTCCGCCATTGTTCGCGCTGTTTGCATTGCTGTTCTAGGTGAAACAAAAAGGAGCTTTTCTATTTCTTGCGTTAACTCAGCTAAATTTGGATTAATTCCAAATAAAATTTCTTGTAACTTTTACGACACTATTTCACACCTACCGACTTAATTTTTTCAATTAAATATGGAATTTTTTCTTTATACTTATCTTTGTTTGCTAAGCGTAAAGAGTACTCTAGCTTTTTCAAGTGATACATTGCTTCCATTAGAAGGACGAAAGAGTTTCTTTGTTGTAAGATGCGCATTTAACTCTTTTTCACTTACTTGTTCATGTTTCTATTGCGTTACGCTTGTTTACTACATCCGATGTTGAACCTAATGGAACTAATTTCCTTGTTAATAAAACTGCATTGGCCTAATGTTTTTACCGAGCATTTCATCTTCCTTACATGGGCCAAATTACAAAATCTCTCACTTTAGGTATCCTATCTATTATTATAGCATCTTATAATTTCGCTTAGGAATTATTTACCACACATACGATTTAATTAATAAACTAACCAAAAATCTTAATTCGAATTATTAGGGTTTGTAGCATATCAACATCGTGTAAGGAGAAATTTTGAATTTAAATGGAAAGACATTGATTTCGAAACGTTTGATATCAAAATCACAAAATATGTAAAACACAGGAGGAGGACTTTATCTAGAGTCAATTAAATTAGTTGGAGAAACGATTGAAATTTTAAAACTATGGCACAAAGAGCAAATTTATGCCCAAAAAGGTATTAATACTAAAACAACAACTATTTTTACAGATAATTATAATATTCTACATGGTCCGAATAAAACAGTACAGTGGTAAACTTTATTAAAAACACTACGGACTACGACATACACATTGCTCGTTGTTGCTTAAGCAGGAGCTTCGATTAAAGAAGTACAGTATCATCTTGGTCACAACGATGTGAAGACTATCCTTGCCGTAGTTAAGCCCCTGTAAATTACTACTTGCAAAGAAACTTAAATATAAAAATATGCGCACCTTTCCGGACCGCACTACGAATGTCCATCTATCTGAAAATTTTTTTCTAATAGATGGCTATTTTGCACATGTGGATTGGATATTTTTCGACCAAGGCATGTATTTATTTAAAATTTGGGATTGCTGATGGATCGGTAAATTCGGCAGCTCCATCATTAGTTTAACTAAATATTGATAGAAATCGATACCATTCGCTTTTGCTGTTTCAGCCAGACTCAAGCAGATTTCATTCGCTTTAGCACCAGCTTCACTCACAGAAAAACGCCAGTTCTTTCAGCCAATCACATTAGGACGAATCGGATTTTCAGCTGGATTATTATCAATTCCAATCCGACCATCGAACAGAGAAACTTTTAACCCATGTACACGATTTAATGTGTTTTTGGAAACTTTATCTAATATTTTTTCCGAAGAAAGGCGATTTATCTACTCATTCCTGAAACTTTTCGACAATCGGTTTTGATTGCTTTTGCTGTGCTTTACGACCCTTTCCTGGTGAGAGATGCTTATATTGCCGTTCTAGGCGATACAGTTGATCACAGTAATCCACGCCGATTTTCCCATTTTTGCTATCGGCTTTCAGCCAATAACGTCGTATATGCACCCAACAATTAGCAAATGAAATATTAGATAGCTTACCGTATGCTTATAAAATGCTATTTTTCATCGCAATTATTGTCGAAATAATGTCGAAGATTGCAAAAAAATAAATACAGTATTATAAATGTCACTACTCATGATGATCTTATCTGTGTATAGTTACATAAGTTATAAAATGAATAATATTCTACATAGATGAAGGGGATTACTTTTAAATGGGAATGAAAATTGCATGGGTTACAGATACAGCAGCATTGTTAGATGAAAAGTTCATACAGGACAATCAAATTCACGTATTACCACTTAATATAGTGTTCGAAGAAGAGGCTTTACGCGAAACTGTTGATATGACACATGATCAGTTTTACGAAAAACTACGAAATGCTAAAAAAAATCCAAAGACATCACAACCTGCTATTGGTGAAGTTGTAGACTTATATAAATCATTAAAAGAACAAGGGTATACATGTGCAATTGCAATTCATACCTCTCAACATCTTTCGGGCACTTATCAAAGCGCTTTCACAGCAGCTGATCAAGCTGAATTTGAAGTATATCCAGTGGATTCAAAAATCGGGTCATTTCCCATGATGAAAATGATTGAAATCGGTCAGCAGTTAGAGCGTGAAGGTTTTGAACCTGGCTATATTGTTGAAAGAATCAATGAGATGACAGATAACAGTGAGCTTTCATTTATTCCGGCTAGCTTATCACAATTACATAAAAGTGGTCGAGTTTCAGGGACTCAAGCATTTTTAAGTAACTTGTTGAATATTAAAGTTGTCATATCATTTGAAGATGGGAAGCCCGTTATGAAAGAAAAAGTACGCGCTACGACTAGAGCTAAAACATATGTACAAAATGTTTTAAATACAGATCTAGAAAAAAGTATTATCCCTGAAGTTGCAATTATTCACTGTAATGATGAAGAAGGCGCAACCGCTTGGAAAAAAGCTTTAGAGAACGAATATCCGCACATAAACTTCTCCGTATTACCACTAAGTGCTTGTGTAGCGGTTCATGCAGGTGAAGGAACGCTTGGTTTAAGTTGGGTACGTCTACCAGAGCTTGCACCACTTAAGCAAAAGATAGCTGATTTAGTTACTATATAAACATAATTGTAATCTAAATTATTGTAGGTACATGAAGTTGCGAAATTCCTATAAACTAACTATTATACAGTCAGAGAGCATTTTAGCTTAAGTAAACTGGCGGATGTAACGTTATTTTTTGAATGATAGCAGTATTTTCATTCAGGTATGGGGACTGGCTGTTTAATTTTGTTTGAATACGGATATTGTTATTATAGGTAATGTAGTCTTCGACGATTTGAATCATATTCGCATTTGTCGTGCGGTAGATTCCGTCGAGATAGAACGTTCAGTTGCCGTTCAATATTTTAGTCCATCTCCGAAACGCACACGTAACCAAAAATGCTTTTGTTCCCATACACACTTGCTATCATCCTGTTCAGGCCCAGGAAGGTTTCAGAAAGTGATGGAAACACGGAAATTTTTCTATTTTTCTACTGTATTCTCTAACTTATATAGACAGCAATAAATATTTAGAATTCAAAGAGGAGACAAATATTGTAGAAAAAAGGTATTACAGGCACCTTCTATTGTTCTAAAATTATTCGCCTACTATATATAAATGACAGGAGGAAAGTATAATGAACAAACTATCATTAACCCAACAGAAAGAATTTCTTATTTTAAAGGTAATTATTGAAAACGCTTATAATGAGCGTCGTATTGTTTCAAATCATCACATCATTGATAAAATCGCTAAAAACAAATTAGCTTGTGTCGATGGCTAGTTATCTAGCTTATACTTCAATGGCTACATTTAGCAGGAAAGGTATTATTAACAGATATCACTTATTTAATGAACGGGAACAGCAAACGTGCTTACTTATCAACGATTAAGGACGCTGAGACAAACGAAATTTTAGCGTATGTAGTATCTGCTTCATTAAGTATGGATATCGCGCTCAATACACTTCGTAAATTAAAGCAAAATCACCACCATTTAACAGAAGATGCATTTATTCATTCAGACCAAGGATTCCATTATACGAATCCACAATTCCAGAAACTTGTGAAGAAAATGGGACTAGGGCAATCGATGTCACGCCGAGGAAACTGTTGGGATAACGCCCCCAAGAATCCTTCTCCGGTCATTTTATAGATGAAACCAATATGAATTCCATCACCCCAATCTTGGAGAGCTCAAGCCTATAAAAAACCCGCAGTATCCATTTATAGATACTATGTGCTTTCAATAACCTTATTTAGCTTTTCTCCTTTATAGCTATAAACTTCCGCTCCGCTTCTTCATAAACCTCCCTCATCTTTCTTCTTTCCTCAATAATCCGTTCACGTTCAACTAACAATTCATTGCGCTGCTCCTTGAAATAAATATCTGCACATTCTTTTGAACAAAAGCGACGACCAATAGCGTTTGGATCTTTCCGTGTAATTAATGCAATAAAGTATTCATCTGCTACATTACTTACTACTTTTTCGCCGCAATGACATTTAAAGCTCCATGCTCTTTTCGTATCTTTACGGAAATACTTTTTCTTATATCTTGCTTCCAACTCTTCTAGCTTCAACTCTATATCTGTTAAATCCGTCATTAAACTATAATCTAAACCCATCATTAAACTATAATTTAAATCCATTTCAACACACTCCTTTTAAATTAATTAATATCATTTTAATACCGAAAGATAATATAAATCAATAAAAAATAACTTATAAGTTATTTTTATTACACTTTAATAGTATGTAATGTTTGTTTTACCTCACATAGGATTAAAGTGGGGGGATATAAATGGATTTAACAAAACGCGTAGGAATGAACATCAGAGCAATTAGGAAGGCTCAAAAATTAACAATCGACGAACTAGCAGAGAAGTGTGATTTTCAAGCCCCGTATTTATCAGATGTTGAACGTGGAGAGAGAAATATTACGTTACAAACTTTAACTAAAATATTAGATGCCCTAAAGGTCGGTCCAGGTAGCGTACTTATACCTGAAATTAGCGGAAATGAAGACCCAGAAAATAATAAAGATGAGCTTTTAAAACTCTTTATGAACACGCTTGAAGATAAAAATGAAGACGATATTCAAATGCTACTGAATATATCAATTGAAATCTTCGCACGCTTACAAAAAAATTAAAAAGGAAGCTTGTGTATTTTTTTCACAAGCTTCCTTTTTAACTAATAATCCCTTCTTCATAATTCATTTTTTTATCTTACTTCTAACATACAAAACTATATCTGGCTTTTTAAAAAAATAATTGAATCCAGTTTATTTCCACAATATATTATAAAACTATTAAAATCCTAGGGGGGAATTGCTATGAAAAAATTTCGTACGTATAATCAAGCAAAAAATGATTTAAAAGTTTTTCAAGACTACATCAGTTTAATCGAAAATTATCAACCCAAAAATTTTACTCAACGTGTCATACAAGAATATGCTTATCAGGGAAACATTAATCGTACTGCTGAAACTCTTAACCGTCGTGGCTATAAAATAGATGATCGTAGTATTGAACCGCAGGATATTTCAACGATAATTAAAAGTAAACCTGCTCCAGAAGACTTACTTCATAAAGAAATACGCAAATTGTACCTCAAAAAAACTAAAAGCAATCAAGGTTCTTTTTCTAAAATATACCGATAATTCTTCTACTGTCTTTACCTAAATGTAACTTTTCCTATTATGTTATAACACTTTTGAAACAAAGGTTAAGCCTTAACCTTTTAGGTTACCTCCGCTTTTATTAACACTATAATTCATCAAAAAATTGAACCTACAGCACACTTATTATTGTTAGTTTTATTTTCAGAATATATGTATATTTACGGATTCTTGATCACTATTCAATACAACGCCTTTGGTAAATTGCCACGCTACTTGAACAGGGTCAATCGAACAGGCTACTATACCCCCATTAAACAAATCCATAATGCTCGAAAGATACATCATCGATTGACCAAAAGGCAAGTATGTAATATCTGGGACAATTTTTTGTAAGGGGCAATCTTCCTGAAAATCACGCACCAGGATATTCTCAGAAACTTGTGTAGGCTGTCCTGTGCTCTTTTTCACTTTGACCCGAAAGACAAACCGGATTTTTGCATCACACGTTGATCGCTAATGCCAGGAAAAACGTGGCTATTTTATAAATCTAAAAGTTTTTTCAGATAAACGGCTATTCGTAGTATATACCGAAAAGGTGCGCTTTTTTATATTTCGTGCTTATGTTCGACCCAGAAAATGACCCAAAACCGGTTGAAATCAGGTGAAATTTTTTGAAATAAAAAAAAGCGCCAATCCCTTGTTATATCAAGGAATTTGACACTTTTTGAAACTATTTTGTTTCCAATGTATGGAGACGGCGGGAGTCGAACCCACTTCTACTAGATACGTTGTTATATCAACATTCATTAGCATTTTTAAGTAATCTTACGAATTGGTGACTACGTATTTGACTACGTTGAGTAAAAAATAATGCTTGTGGGGCAATTTTTTATATAACATTATTATTCATTCTAGAACTGCTGTTTAACATATTTATAGTAATTGGATAAAATCTCCCTATTTCTTTTTTCAATATCTTTGTCCGTTTGAAAATCCTTCAATCTATCGCTAAAAGATTTAGTCATTATAATTTCTGAAGTGGAATACATATCTTTTTTATCAACATTATTTTTATGCTTGCTTTTTTCTAACAATATTAAATTCCCTAAAGAAAATCTATTATCTAAAGTAGTAGACTGGTCAATAATATGTTCTAAGCTGGCTTCAGAAATAAATTTAAAAGAATCGTTGTTATTATTTTGCCCACTTGCTTTTTGTTTTTCCTCTGATAAAACTGTCAATATAAGTTTTATCAAGGTTTTATGTTTTTTCTGTATTTTAGTCATATCATCATAATTATCTCTATGATCGTAAGTTAACTTACTTTTACTTAATATAGTTTGTTCAGAAGGTATCTTATCTGATAATCCCTTAAATAACTTAGTAATCACTTCTGCCATTTCACTTTTATCTTTACTTCTAAATTCCCGACCATACTTAGAATAGATACCCCTAATTTGATTGCTAGGCGACGAAGTCATTACAAATAATGATTGGAATAATAGTACATTATTTAGCACTTTTTTAAATTGTTTAGATGTAATAAGATTGTTGTCTTTTGCAAAAAATAAGCCTAACAATAACGTTCTAACTTGTGTCACATCTAATTCATTTAATCTTTGTAGTTGTCTTTTAATAATAGGGTGATCGTTATATAAGAAATATTTTTCTTCCCCAAATAATTCATCACTATCTTGCGGGCTAATTATTATTCTATAATGTGCTGACTCTTTAACTATCTCATTTAAAAACGATTGATAGCTTGAGATTTCAGCATCATATTTTTTAAGGAATATAGGGAATAAATCCTTTTTTGCAGCCTGTTTATATTTAGAAGAAAAATAATGTATAAAGAACGTTGACATGCTATCCGATTCGTTAATTGAAACATTATCCTCAATTGTTAACCAGTGTTTATTTGCTGAACCTGTACTATCATCTAAAAGTTCGAAAATTTCATTTTTTATTAAATCCGTTCCACTTAATGGAATTCCTCGGAAGTTAAAATTACGATACATGATATTGGCAGATTGTTCATCCTCAGAATAAATAATAATTACAGTCGAAATCAATAATTGGGTTCCTAAAGTATCAAGAAAGTTTAAATATTCATCAGCAGGAATACCATTAATTTTTTCAATATCAGTTTGTTTTAATTTAGAATCACTTAATCTCTTTGCCAATTCAATAAGCGAAAGTTGTCTTTTAAACCATTCATAAGTATCTAAAAGTAATTGTTGCCCTTCATTTTCTGGATTATGTACCGCACCATTTTTTTTATGCCCATTAATATCTAAAATATTCACAGGTAGAATAGGTGTTAATTTTTCATTAATAACACGAGCTTGTTTGGTTGACTTACCTTTTTGTGTTTTATTAACAATAAGTGCATCATCAAATTCATGATCATATTCTAATTTTTTTTCTTTTTTTATTTCTTCAATAATATCCCTTATAGCAGCTAAAAATAATGTCATGGTTGTCAAACGTTGCTGTCCATCTACTACAATTCGTTTCTCTTCAGTACTAGAATAATCACCAACTACTAAAAAAGTTCCAAAAAAGTAATCTTCTAATTTCTCAACACTCTTAATATTTAACTTATGATTATTATTATCATATGTTGCATTACTAGCTGCTAATAAATCATTCAAAAAATCCTCGAAATTATCTGTTTCCCAAGAGTAATCTCTTTGAAAATTAGGAATTTGATAAACATTACCAGATCCAAAAATATCTTTTATTTTTTTATCTTCTGGATGGAATTTCATAAAACTTTATCCTCCTTACTATTTCTTCTAGTAAAAATACTTGTTCATACATATATTTCATTCAAATTCGTACAAATATGCAAGAAATCCAAATTATTCATATATATTAATATTACTATATAAAATATATAGTTCAATATAATAAGTTATTAAACCCTTGCCGAATATTGAGTTGGTTTCAAATTCAATTTCGCATTCAAATTTCCTTTTATTCTGTAAAACTTACCGCTATTAAATTTACTATTGTATTCATAGACTCGAATCAATTGAAAGTTATCTGCATGTTCTTCCGAAAAAGCCAATTCATTTGGTGAAATAAAAAACTCAGAATTAATGCCTCCTTTTGTCGTTTTAACTTCAAGGTAAAGTGGTGAGCCATCTTCTTCAAATGATTCAATATCATATCCTGCGCCATCACCTTCTACAACAGATTTATGTATTACTTTATTTGCTAAATCTTGGCGACCAGCTTGAATTAATTGTGAACGGGTATATTCTAAAACAAGTAGTTCTCCAGACAACCCTAAATTTGTATTTTTCTTATGCTTTTCTGCAAAATCTACGTGTTTAGAATTGAAACTACTCACACGTTCTTTACGTTCTTTTCGCTCTGGTAAAGATGTTTCAATCAAATGATTTCCAACTATTTCTGCGTCAGCTACAAATTCTTCAGTATGATCTAACTTTAAACTTTCTACAGTCTTTTCATCTTCCCAATCTAGTAATTGCCACTTAAAATGAACAGGCTGTTCCACATCTGGATTATGCGCAATGTAAGCTAGCCTCCCCATATAAGTAAATGGCTCTGATTTCTTACTAGTACGTAAAAATAAATAAATATTGTGTTTCGTATGATCATGATGAATAAATTCTAAAATTCGTGGATGATTTAAAGTATGTCTTTTTTGAGATTGCCAAGTCAAAATACCATCTTCAGTGATACTTTCTTTAAATTCCACCCCCAATTTGTCTTGACCAAATGTTACAAAGAAAACATAATCATGTTCTCGATTTGGAATTTTAATAATGCCATGAAGCCCCCAAACACCAGCACCACGTGTGAATTTTGTTTTACCACCATCAAAAATTTCATATACATCTTCACGAGTGTACTCGTTATATAATTCTAATTTTTTCAAGTTCATCTCACCTGTCTATATTTAGATTTTGGAATAATCCACATGATTCTGCTACTTCTTCTTAAATAGCCTTTGAAACTACTCATTTATCTGGTGCTTCTACTTTCTTTAAGGACATATATAATTTTAATCCTTTATTAAATATTTTTTCACCTCTGCTCGCTGTTTTCCTTACCACTACAAGGTGATAATAAGTTTCTTCAGTTACAAATTCTATTTGTTTGCTTAATACTGAGCTACTGTATGCTCAATTTGATGTAAGAGATTATTTTCTCGCTTTTGTTTAGCTATCATTTGTAAATACCCAGCCCACCTTATAACCATACCTTAGCGCCCTATAAATACATAATAATACCAGAAAATTGACTCTATATAGTCATAAATGCCGTTAATATTTTCTTATTATTTAATGAATAAAAAAAATAAATGCTTTATCATAGATATAACACATATAAAAGGAGTCCTCTTTCATGGCCTTACATAAATTCACACGAAAAGAATTAGATACAATTTTAAGCAATGCTGTTGGCAAAACGCTTGGAGAATCAGATGTTAACAATGTCTTTGCAAAGACTATAAATTCACCTAAAATCACTGGCATAGCTGGAAACGTTGTAGAGCAATCTATTTTAGGTTATCCACCTGATTCAGATAAAAAACCTGATTTACTTGTAGATGGCATTGAGACAGAATTAAAAACAACAGGTATTCGTAGACCTAAGAAGAATAATAGAACTAAAAAAACAGCAAATATTATTTATGAAGCAAAAGAGCCTATGTCAATTACAGCTGTTACACCTGAAGAAATCACAGATGAAGAATTCGAAACCTCTAGCTTCTGGCATAAATTAGAGCATCTATTATTGGTGTATTACCACTACGACTCTCCAGAGATTGTACCAGCTGCTGAATATGCTAAATTCTTCATCGAAGGCTACCATTTCCACGAGTTTTCAGATGAAGATAAAGAAATTCTAAAAAATGATTGGCTCATTGTACGTGATTTTATTCAGCATTTAAAAGATACATACGAGGATCCTACAGCAGAATATCATCGAATTTCTTCCGAACTACGGAAAAGTTTGATGTTCATCGATACAGCACCTAAATGGCCTAACCGACCTCGTTTCCGTTTAAAACGTGCGACCGTATCAACTCTAGTGCAGAAACATTTTGGAGTAAAACTTGAAAAGCTAGATGATATATACTCAACCTTTAAAGAACTCGATGATGAATTACATAACCTAACCCAAAAATATAAAAATAAAACAGTTGGTGAGCTCATGAAAGAATTCGATATTCTACCAACTAAAAGCGGATCTGCACCAAAATCTATCGCTGAACAAATTATTGTAAAAATGTTCGGTGGTACAGTGAAAAAACTAAGTAAAATTGAGTTGTTTAGTAAGATTGGGATTGTTCCAAAATCCATTGTACAAACAACTGAAGGTCTCCGCACAGAGGATGTTAAATTTTGTCAAATTGATTTCGAAGAATGGACTGATAAAAATATCCAATTTGATAAATCATTTGTCTATAACTACTTCCATGAAAAACAATTTTTATTTATTGTCTTTGAAGAGCCTTCATTGAAAGCTCCATTATTAGATAATAAATTTCTTGGATTTAAGCGTCTTTCTATAGATGATGCAATTATCGAAAAAGAAATCAAACCTGTCTGGGAACAAGTTCGATATTTAATTAATAATAATGAGTTGAAAGAAACAATTGATTTAGATAAAAACAATAAACCTATTATCAATAAACGTTCGAATACTGTTAAAAAAACAACTAATTTCCCTAAATCAACAGATAATAAATTTTTTATTCGAGGAACAGGCGGTGATGCATCAAGAAAACCACTTGTAATTAATGGTATCAGCATGTATTATCAACAACTATGGCTTCGCGGAGATGAGGTTGTTTCTATGCTAAAAAATATCGATTTTATCTAAGTAACTTTTGAAGCTTATCAATGCACAATATGATAAAATTAGTAATAATTTGAGAAGTTAATCATTACTTAATAAAATAAAATTGTTGATCTTTTTATCCCAATTTTATATAATGAAGTCAACGAGAGAGGGATAATAATATATGAATAAAAACTTAAACGTAGTCGAACTATTCGCTGGCGTTGGTGGGTTTCGTGTAGGTCTTGAAAAAGCCGATAACAATCTTTTTAATACTGTATGGGCCAATCAATGGGAGCCATCAAAAAAAGCACAAGATGCTTTTGACTGCTATAATTCACACTTTCCATCGAGCGAAAATTGTAATGATGATATTGGGAAAGTATCGAATAAAATATTTGAAGATATGAATATTGATTTGCTTGTTGGTGGTTTTCCTTGCCAAGATTATTCGGTGGCACGTTCTTTATCAAAAGAACAAGGGATTGAAGGCAAAAAAGGAGTTCTTTTCTGGGAAATTAAACGTATTGTAGAAGTGTCACATCCAAAATATATCTTACTTGAAAATGTAGATCGTCTTTTAAAATCACCATCTAAACAACGTGGTCGTGACTTCTCAATAATGCTTGCTACTTTTCGTGATCTAGGCTATATCGTTGAATGGCGGGTAGTCAATGCAGCGGAATACGGCACAGCGCAGCGTCGTCGTCGTATTTTCATTTTTGCTTATGATAAATCACTGGCTTTTGCGGAACGCCAATTAGAGAAAACAACTTCTGAAATTTTATTAAAAGATGGCTTTTTCGCCTCCACTTTCCCTGTGAAAGAAGAAATATACAAGAATCGTGATGAAAAATTCGAATTACCAAAAGATATTATCGAAATTTCCGATAAATTTTCATTTGACTATCATCCAGCTGGCATCATGATTGAGGGAAAAATCCACACAATTCATACAGAGGCATTGAATCCACAGGCAATCCCCTTAAAAGCTATTTTGCAGGATGAATCTGAGGTTGATGAGAAATTCTATTTATCTGATGCAGCCATTGAAAAATTTGCTTATTTACGCGGTCCTAAAAAAATTGAACGTACTTCCAAAGACGGTCATAAGTACACTTTTTCTGAAGGTGGTATGTCTCCCGTTGATTCACTTGACCTGCCTGGACGAACGATGCTGACAAGTGAAGGAACAACAAACCGTAGCTCACATATCGTTGAAGTCAACGGGCGCAAGCGTTTCCTAACTCCAATAGAATGCGAACGATTAAATGGCTTTCCAGACAATTGGACAGCAACAATGGGTGACCGCATGCGCTACTTCTGCATGGGGAATGCACTTGTAACACATCTAATCGAAAAAATGGGTAAAACAATTAAAGAAATAGATGCTCAAGAAACACACGATATTGCACAAATTTCATTGAATATATAAAAAAACGACTTGGAATAATCCAAGTCGTTTTTCTATTTTCGAAGCCCCTTCAATTCAATCTCCAGCCCAATTCGGAAATTAAAAATATCTTCAGCTGTAATGCTAGCAAAATCAATGCTGTACTCTGTTTCAACATTACGCACAAATAGCAGCTTGCCGACCAGATCCAACGTGATGCCATCAGGCGTTTTCACAGTCCATACAGGCAGACCACTCTTATAAAAGCCAGTGTCATCAACTAAAATCGAAATATCGTCGCTGTAATCAGCAATATCATACGACTGCGCATTTAATAAGCGACAAATTTCGTCGTGCTGCACTTGGGTATTTTCATTATTGATGAGCACCGTGCCTACGTCGTACTGCATCGTCTGCTCAGGAAAGTCTATGTAATATAATTTAATTTTATCCACTTTTTCACCTCCGTAGTACTGCTTTTTATAATAGCACACTATGAATAATACTCTGTATCCTCGTATTCTCTCTGTTTTCAAATATATATTATTAATCTGAATAAAATAATAATTTAAGGAGTTGTATAACGTAAGCCCGTAATCAAATAACGCATATAAATAACCAGGCACCTCCGGTACGA
>NZ_JARVRU010000145.1:0-19578 GCF_030209535.1 Lysinibacillus sp. fls2-241-R2A-57 | reverse complement strand
ATTTTTTGATTATTCACAATATACAACGAAAACGTATGTTCTGTAAAGAAAAAAGTACTTCATTCCTCCCACCTCTGAAGAAGTGGGCTTCCTGGAGCTCAATTCTGTGACAAAATTTAATCTAAAAAGTTCTTCTTTGATGTATCGAACGCAAACTTCGCTACAATTGCATTTACTGAATGAAGATAAGCATATACCCTTGCGAGTGATTAATTTTAAGAATTTTCAAAATATTAATTGCAAATATCACATATCATTACTATAATTTAAAAGAGGACATTGTCCCATTTTCATCTTTAAAGCTTATGGAATATATATTTATCTAAGGGGGAATGAGAAAAAAATAAACTTAAAGTTTTATATTCTATCATTTCTATACACAAAGGGGGAATTTCATGAAGTTAGCTCGTAATATTATTATCGCTCTTATTTTAGGGGTAATTATTGGTTTAGCTTTAAATTTAGCATTCCCATCAATTTTTACAGGTATTGATAAATTTTTATTCAAACCTCTAGGTACAATCTTTTTAAACCTTATGAAAATGCTTGTTGTACCAGTTGTGTTTTTCTCTATTGTTCTTGGCACCGTTGGACTTGGAGATCCAAAAAAATTAGGAAGAATTGGTGTCAAAACTATTACGTACTTCCTTACAACAACAGCAATTGCTATCATTATTGGTCTATCGCTTGCTCTTCTATTTAAACCAGGTAAGGGTGGCGGTTTTGAAGCTGAAACGGCGGGGTATCAAGCTTCTGAAGCACCACCTGTCATCGATACATTGCTAGGTATTATTCCAACTAACCCAATTCAAGCGATGGCTGAGGGAAGTATGCTACAAATTATTTTCTTTGCTGTATTCATAGGGCTTGGGTTAACATTACTTGGCGAAAAAACAAAACTTGTGAAAGAATTTGTCGAACAAATAGAGAAATTAATGATGCTACTAGTTAATATTATAATGAAATTTGCACCATTTGGAGCTTTTGGATTAATTGCCTCTGCTGTTGGAAGTCAGGGGATTCCAGCATTAAAAGCAATGGGGCTATACATGATAATTGTTATAGCTGCATTAATTATTCATTCAATCGTAATATATGGAGGGTCTATTGCTTTATTAGCAAGGAAAAGTCCAATTTGGTTCTTTAAAGGTTTTTCACCTGCTATGGTTGTTGCTTTTAGTACATCAAGCTCCACTAGTACTTTGCCTGCTTCCATGAAGGCTGCTCAAGAAAATTTAAAAGTACCTGAATCGATTAGTGGATTTGTTCAATCTCTTGGAGCAACAATAAATATGGATGGAACCGCCATAATGCAAGGTGTTGCTACGATTTTCATTGCTCAAGTTTATGGTGTCGATCTTGGTTTGAGCCAACTTCTTATAGTTGTACTAACTGCTGTTTTAGCTAGTATCGGTACCGCTGCTGTTCCTGGAGCAGGTTTAATTATGCTTGCAATGGTATTAGAATCTGTAGGTCTTCCAGTCGAAGGAATTGCACTAATTCTAGGAGTTGATCGTCTTCTTGATATGATACGAACAACTGTCAATATAACAGGAGATGCAGCTTGTGCGGTAATTATTACTAAGTCAGAAGAAAAATACTTAGTCAATGAATAGAAAAACTATTATTTAGTTAATAAAAGTAGTGTATAAAAAACTGACCAAGCATCCAGCGAATCCTTTAAAAAGTTTCTGTAAACAGATCACTCTTACAATGTAATCTATCCATACAAAAATGCCTTAGATGAAAATATAAAGCTTTCATCTAAGGCATTGTGTCATAATAATTTATGCTAATTGTTCTTTTACTTTTGAAGCAAACTCACGATATTTTGTCATCAATTCAAAGGCAATTTCTAAGCTCTCTTCCACTTTAAATGTTTTATGATCAAAACCTAGCATTTCCTTTAATATTTGATATGAGTACTCAGCATATACAATTGTCCCATCTTCTTCAATGCGATCAATACCATCAATTTTATTACTTTCCTCATTAATTTTAATAGCTTCCTCTAATGTAATACCCCCTGGTAAAGCTAATTCTGCCCCATCTTTGCTTAATAAAATTGGATATCCACCAGGTAATCCTTGTGGTGCAGGTGAATGTGTGAAAATAGGTGTTGCGCTTAATAAAGCATACATGTTTTTAATTGTAGAGTTTGCTGATACTGTAGTAAATTCTGTATCAGGTGGGTATTGCTTAATTGCATCCCAAAGTAATGTATCTGTATCGAATGTCCCTGTTACATCTTCATCATTTACAAGGACTTTTATATAGTAAGGACCTTTTTTATAACCTGCTTCTCGTGGATAAACCCACCAAACATGATGTGCTACAAGATATACTTTTACAATATCGATTGGTACACTCAGCTCACGTGAAACCTGAAGACGTACTGCTGATTCAATTAACTCAACATTTCCGATACCAATCGTTGGTGCTAAACCAACTTTAGCTAATGCAGGGTTTGTCATACATGATAATGAAGTATTGATAACATGTGTTTGAACGCCAGATTGTTGAATAGCAACCATTAATTTATATGCAAGACCTAATTGACAAGGTAACCATGCTCCTAAGCTAGCTGAACTTAGTTTTGCATAAAGATCTTTTGGTAATTGTCGGATAACATGCCAAGTTTGTAAAACGGCACAGTTAATTACTACATCTGGATTTTCGCTTTTAATAAGTTCTGCCGTTCTATCAACATCCGTTAAGTCCACTTTCTCAAAAGAAACCTTTGGGTAAAGACGAAAAACCGCTGCACCAATTAATGCATTATTAATGCGTTTGCGTGAAACTTCTTCATTCATATCACAAATTACTAATTCTGGACACTTTGGATCTCTCGCTAAGAACTCCAAAATATGTGTTCCTACTTCCCCTAATCCAAACAACATTACTTTGCTCATAATTATACCTCCTTTTTTTCAAAACACGGGACACTGTCCTGTTTTTAAATTATACATCCCTCACAGTCGGAATTCAATCACTAATTTCAAGAATTATCAGAATAATAAAGAGGTTATCACATAAATAACTACATCTAAATTTTCAATATATTAAACCTTCACAAAGCTGTTCTTTTTCTTCATTCCAGTATTTCGAACGAATACAAAGTTTACTTAAATGGAAAAAGGTGTTTACACAGCTTATTAAAATAACTGTGTGTAAACACCTTTCAACCAAATAATCTTATTTAAATTTTTCTGAGATTTTTGCTGCGTATAACTTTGCCAGATTCTCTAGTTTTATTAAACCTTCATTCTGGAATCTCTTCACTCCTGAGATAGAAAGTACAGCAATTATTTCCCCATGAGAATTACAAATAGGTACTGCAATACCAAAAGCCCCCTCCATCGGATCGTCAACACTAGTTGATATTCCCTTCCTTTTTACTTCCTTGATTTTTTCTAAGAAAACCTCAGCATCCATAATTGATTTAGACGCATATTGTATTAAAGGAGCTTTTTCCAAGTACTTTGATATTTCTTTAGGAGACTTTTGTGATAAAAAAACTTTTCCAATATTTCCATAAGTAATAGGGTGTCTTTTACCTGCTCTTGAGAAAACCCTTAAAGCATTTGTACCATCAATCGTTTCGATAATTAGTATGGAATCATTATCAATTATAGATAATTGAACTGTATCTCCTATCAAATCTCGAAGTTCTTCCATGTCTTCATAAGCTAGTTTTCTAATTTCTATATCTTTTTGTAATGACTCACTTAACTCAAGTATTTTATAGCCAAGTGCATATTTTTCCGTCACTCCATCTTGCCTCACTAAACCTCTGCTTTCTAGTGTTTGTAATGTTCTGTGTAAGGCACTTTTTGAAATATTTAATTCTTCTCCCAGCTCTCTAATACTTTTTTTATTTTCACTTTGAAGCGCTAATAATATATCTATAGCTTTTTCTACTGAAGAAACTGTAGAGGTTTTAATTTCTCCCACGTTTTTCCCTCCATTTATTAATCAATCCATTTCGCCCTGCGTAATTACGTCCGGATTTTTCACTATTTTTTTCTATTTCTATAGGTTCAAATTCTTCTGCCATTTGGATGAGAGAAGGGGTTGGATTTAATCTTTATTACTTATTTTCTCACCTTTACATTCATATTCAACATCTTCGACCAATTTATTTCTCTCTATGTTTAAAAACTTTTCACTATAGCATCAAGTACCATTAATATCGCAAGTATAAGAGCCATATAAGTACGTCTAATGCTCGTTCCCGATTTTGATTTTATTACTTTTTGATTGGTTATTTTATAGCGTTTAAATGCTCTTTTAAATACATAATAAATGGATGTTTTTCTAAATCTGATTTGCGTGTACATATAAATAAACTTTGCTGAATATCTGCCTGTTCAACATACACCCGGGCTAGCTTCCCATTTGTTATACTTTCGGTAACACTATAGGATGGCGCTAAGGTCAAACCGTACCCTGCTTCCACTACTTTAATCGATTCATGTAAGCCCTGCATTTGAAGTCCTAACTTAGGCAATGTACTGTTATAAGTGTAAAAAAACGACTCCAATAAATCGAGTGTCGAGCTACCGCGTTCTCGATAAATAAAGTCTTCATTCGATAATTCGTAAATAGGGACAGTTTGATTTGCTAAAGAATGTGATGGATGAACAACAAACCAAAACGGGATATCTACTATTTTTTCAAACTGTAAATCAGGGTGACCTATTTTATTTTGCACGACAAAACCAAAATCTACTTCATAATTAAGAACTTGCTCTTCCACAGATTTTACATTGCCTAACGACACAAAAAATTCAATGTGAGGATTAGCAAGCTTATACGCTGCAATAATAGATGGGAGTATATAGTTTATTGGTATATAGGAAGAAGCAATATGTATTTTCTCTTCCTTCGCTAAAAATTTACCGAGCTTTTCGTCAATTTGTGCTTCTAAATAAAATAAACGCATTCCCTGCTCATACAAAAACTTCCCCTCAGGCGTTAATTGAATGCCACGTCCTTTTCCTTCAATCAATTTTGCCCCTATTTCGCTCTCTAATTTCCGTATTTGAATTGTGACTGCTGGTTGACTAAGCAGCATTTTATTCGCTGCTGCAGTAATTCCTCCAAGCTTTGCTACATTCGTAAAAATCCTTAATGCATGCAAATTCATTTCATCCACACCTTTCTATCAATCAATTTCGCCTTGGCGTAATTGCGTCCGGATTTTGAATTGTGCCCACACAATTCATTCCTTTCAAAATCCGTGACATCCGCCGGAGGCTTTATCTTTCATCACTGGGTGTTCTAACACCCACTGATGAAAGATAAATTGAATTTATGAATAAGCAATTATTATATATTTGTTTTATGTATGGTTTAGCAGTAATTTAAGTGTAGAGGTGATTTGATGGAAATTTTACTACATGAATGGTTATCAGTAAATGGATTTATTTTATTTACAATTGGCTTACTCGCAGCAGTCATTGGTGTTCTTTTCGGCGCTGCAGGCTTTATTTTGTTACCCGCTATGTTACTTATTGGCATTCCGATTCATTCAACCGTAGCTGTTAATAAATTTGCGACAGGAATTTCAGCTCTATCAAATGTCGTATCGTTTATAATTAAAGGACATTTATCGTTAAAAAAATTTACATCTTTAATGATAGTCGCTAGTTTAGGTGGTGTATTTGGCGCATTTTTAGCCACTCGATTATCGGAACAAGTCATGAATGTTGTAGCTTGTGTATTCTTAATTTTCGCATTTTTTATTGTTCTTCGCAGTAATAAATTTATGGTAAAGGATCTAAAAGAAACAGAGGAACAACCAATTAATAAACTCATTCCGTTTGCAATTTCAATTTATGACGGTGGTTTTGGACCTGGCTCAGCTCTAATGAATGTAACCTATCACCTTAAAAAGCAATATACCTATATAAAAGCAGTTGAGTTAACAAGAATTATTACGTTTTCAAGTTGTACAGGTGCCTTTCTCTTTTACTACTTTACTGGCATTGTTAATTGGGGAATCGCCATTCCTGTTTCAATTGGCTCTATCGTTGGCTCGTTCTTAGGTTTAAAGATCATTCCTTATATCCAAACAAAGTGGATTCAAATTTTATTACCCATCATTTTTTTCTTGCTGATTATTCAGGTCGTATCAGATTTATTGATATAAATCACTCTACCTGTTTCTTACTAAATGGCTAAGTATCTAATACTTTCTTCGACTATTATATCTATATCCATAGCTAGGGATACTGAATGCTACAAAGGAATCTATTAAATATAAAAAATAAACAATGTTGCAATCTTAGACTAATTACTGATATTGCAACATTGTTTTCTTATTATGAATTGGTCTTTTCAATTTGATTTATTTTGTTGTTTTATACACCGCATCTGCAAGTTTTTCTGCTAGTATAACAATCTTCATATTATCTCTCTTCGTCTCTTTATACTTTTTCAAATTTCAACTCACATTACAATTCTATTTAAGTCAAAATTTCACAAAACCATCACCAACTTTTTTCCCCTTCATATTCTATAGAATCAGATCGAATTTTGAGGGGGAAATGTATGGGGATTGAATTCACAGCTCTCCATTGGATTTACGTTATTTTTATTGTGCTCATCATCGGATTTATGGTTAAACGTCGCGATACCACCCTCATATGTATTATCGGCATCTTCATACTAGCCATCGTAGCTACTGGCGATTTAACTTCGTCCATTAGTGGTGTTTTTAACAGCTTTATTTATGCCATTTCAGAGCTTTTGTCGACCATTTTAATTATCTCTATTATTGTTGCGATGAGTCGAGTATTGATGACATCGGGGATTAATGAGGTGATGATTGCTCCTTTCACTAAAATCATTAAAACTCCTGCATTAGCGTATTGGACGATTGGTCTGTTAATGATGATTATTTCTTGGTTTTTCTGGCCATCACCGGCTGTAGCACTTTTAGGGGCAGTCTTGCTACCTGTTGCTCTTCGTGCAGGCTTACCAGCACTTGGTGTGGCGATGGCGATGAATTTATTTGGTCATGGAATTGCTCTATCGAGTGATTTTGTTATACAGGGGGCTCCGAAGCTGACTGCTGATGCAGCTGGTATTCCAGTTGGTGAGGTAGTAACAGCCAGTATCCCTCTTGTCATTACTATGGGCGTTGTCACAACGTTAGTCGCCTATATTTTATTACGACGCGATATGAAACGTGGATCACTGTATTTAAATGCTACAAACGATATAGGAAAAGAAGCTGAACAAGTAACTACCGAAAACTTGCTGACACTTGGACAAAAACGCTTTTTCGCAGTTCTAATTCCAATTGCCTTTGTCCTCGATGTCATTGCCATGTCCATCTTAAAATTACAAGGTGGGGATGCCACAGCTTTAATAGGTGGAACATCCGTCTTTATACTATTGTTACTTTGCGTTGTAGCTCATAAAAACCAAGGGCTTGAGATGACAACAAGCTATTTAATTCAAGGATTCCAGTTCGGATTTAAAGTGTTTGGACCCGTTATTCCAATTGCGGCCTTCTTCTATCTAGGGGACTCAGGATTCACACAAATTATCGGAGACTACTTACCAGCCGCTTCACATGGTATCGTCAACGATCTCGGCGTTGGTCTAGCTTCTGTCGTACCATTAACAAAGGAAATTGCTGTCATTACTTTAACAGTCGTTGGCGCCATTACAGGATTAGACGGCTCTGGTTTCTCAGGCATTTCCTTAACTGGCTCCATCGGTAGTTTATTTGGCAATGCTATTGGTGGAGGTACTGCCACTTTAACAGCACTTGGGCAAATTACAGCAATTTGGGTTGGAGGTGGTACGTTAATTCCCTGGGCGTTAATTCCAGCGGC
The DNA here is from genome assembly GCF_030209535.1 of Lysinibacillus sp. fls2-241-R2A-57. NCBI lineage: Bacteria > Bacillati > Bacillota > Bacilli > Caryophanales > Bacillaceae > Lysinibacillus > Lysinibacillus sp. fls2-241-R2A-57. Next base: position 11,728 of record NZ_JARVRU010000145.1, on the reverse strand, counting down.
TGCGATTTGTAATGTTAGCCCATTTGAACTTGCAAGACGTAATTTATTGCCAGTATTGATTGGTCTTGTAATTACAACCATTGTGGCGGTGTTTTTGATTTAGCATTATGATTTATACGATTGTACCTTTTATGACGAGGTCTATTTTGAATGACTACGGATGAATTTAATGAACTATATATAACAAGAGATGACTTCTGTACTTTGCAGAAGTCATCTCTTTTTCTTCTAACGCTCAATATAATATTTTCGCATATTGTCATGAAACATCTGCTGTAGTTGATGTTCGCTAATACCTAAAACAAAAGCTTCACACATTATTTGTTCGACCTTCATAGAAATTTGTTGAAGGTTAACACCCTTTGCTTTAGCAGACTTTTCAATAACAACAAATGTTTTTGATTGAGGTTTTATTGCGATTATCCCCTTCTTCTGAAGCTCCTTGTAGCTTTTATGAACGGTGTGAAGATTGAGGTTCGTTTCGGCTGCTAAATCACGAATTGAGGGTAATTGGTCACCATTTTGCAAATTTCCTATCGCTATTTCAACAAGTAATTGCTGGGCTAATTGTTGATAAAAAGGAATTTTACTCCTTGAATCTATTTTTACATTCAATTGTTTACGTATCCTTTCATATTTTCCATCAAACTTTTTTGTAAATTAATGTACGGCTGTAATCCATGGAGAAACATTGAAAGACCTCATTTCATTTAAAATTTCTTTTTCGCAATGAAACTTTGCATGGTCATGATTATCAATAAAACCAATAGCAGTGTTACTACAATATTAATGCCATACCAGTTCCCCATCTCACCTGTCATTAGAATATTTGTTGCATACAAACTATTACTAGCAGGATTCACAACGTCTATGAATGGATGTAGTCCAGCGAGAAAACGACAGATTAATAGGACAACGATACTTATTAATGCAATAAAGGCAGGACTATTAAAAAATGTACTCATCATCGCCACAAATGTTATGATGAATAATAGCCAAACACAATAGAATACTAAAGCCCACAATGCTTGTGTCAGAGGAACAGTTGTAAATAAGTACGCTGAATAGCCGTAGGACATTGTATAGCCAAGAACTATGGATATAACAGCCAATATATAATGTATAATGATTTTACTATTCAAATAGGATGATATCGATACTGGCCTTGTTAGGATAAATGCCATCATACCATTTGCTTTTTCCCCTTGAATAATACTCATCGTGGCAACGACCAGAATAATAATGCCTAGTTGGTCAAATTGTGAATTTAATGTTGAGGCAAGTACCTCCCCTCCCTCAGGCTTTGCCATGGTAGGATCAATTATTATACCTTCAACCCCACCAACTGATTGTAAAATAACTGGTAAATAATACATCATAATCGGTTGAGTTAGCCCTAGTAAGATAAAGACAATCGGGAGCCAAATTATTTTATATTCTCTTGTCATCTGACTTATTTCTTTTTTACTTAATGTGATAAAAGCATTCATTCACTCACACCACCAATTCTAAAAATATTTCTTCAAGATTGTCTTGAATACCCACTTCAAATTTAGTAAACATCACTTTTGAATCCAGTCCGTGCTGTATTAGTCGATTAGCATCTGTTTCCAAATTTTCAACGTGTATTTTGAAGCCATCTCCACAGCTTTCTATTTTCTTCACATATGGTAAGCGTTCAATCATTGTTAACCATTGAAAATCTGCCTTTCGAATCATTAAAAAGATAGCTGATTCCTGATGGCGCTTAAGCAACTCTGATTTTGTAGCATCCTCTATTTTGTGACCATTTTTAATCATCACAAAGCGCTCACAAATTTCTTGTGCATCGCTCAATATATGCGTTGATAATAAAATGGTCGTTTCTTTTTTTATCTCTTTTAAGAGATTTAATACTTCTCTTCTCCCAATTGGATCTAGTGCTGATACCGGTTCATCCATAATCATTAAAGTAGGCTTATGCAATAATGCTTGCGCGATGCCAAGGCGTTGCTTCATACCACCAGAAAATGCCCCTACATGGATATGTGCTTCTTTCCCTAAGCCCACCTTTTCTAAAAGCAATGGAATTTCTTTCTGTAATTCAATTTTTGATAGGCCAGAAAGCGTCCCCATAAAGGACAATGTTTCAAATGCTGTCATCCACGAGAAAAAATTAGGATACTGAGGTAAATAACCAATTCGATGCTTCATAGATGAAATCTTTTGACCATCAAGAAGAATTTCCCCTTCATCCGCATACAAAACGTCGGCAATGATTTGAATTAACGTAGACTTCCCCGCTCCATTTGGTCCAATTAAGCCGACACACTCATTAGCATCAATAATCATTGAGAAATCATTCACAGCTGTTTTTTGTTTAAACTTTTTCGTAATATTTTTAATCTCTAAGCGCACGTTTATTTACATCCTTTCTACCAATAACGAAGTATAGAACAGAACCAATCGTATTAAAGAATAAAATAATAATTGCCCACATAAGTATGTTTTCTCTCTTTTCTCGGTGCCGGTATAAATCGAATAAAGCAACAATGATTAGAACAAACCCTACTAATACAAAAGGTAAAATGATTGGCAGTATACTTGCCCAATCAAGTTGGCTTAATTCATCAAAACCATAGTGTAATTTCATTCCTAAAACCTCCGTTCGTTATCATTATCGATAATGATAACAGAATGTGATAAAAATTTCATTACCTTTTTACTGTACATCTTCAAAAAAAATATATATTATTAATTTGAGAATGTTATCACATTGATAACATTTGATTACTACTCTTGATACCATCTCATTTTTCGGAAAGGAGGATCGTTTTATGCGTAATAAAGCAGAGGTCTTAATGCACCCTGTGAGAATGAAAATTTTACAAGCTCTGAATAAAGAAGAAGGCTTAAGCACTTTGGAGATGATCTCTGTCATTAAGGATGTACCTCAAGCTACTTTATATCGACATATCCAAATTTTAGTAGATGAAAACATTATAAAAATTGTAAAAGAGCGAAAAGTACGTTCTGTTACAGAGAAATTTTATGCATTAAATGAAGGAGCAGCAAAACTGAGTAAGGAGGATTGGACACAACTAACGATTAAACAAAAATTAAATTATGTTTCCTACTATCAATTAGCTCTATTATCTCAATATCAAAATTATTTAAATTCACTTGATGAAAAAGAAAGCACAGAAGATTTTGCAACATTTTCATTACTTGACTTGACGTTAACGAATGATCAATTTATGAACTTTGAAAATGAATTAAACGATCTAGTAACTAAATACTATAATATGGCCGACTCAACTGAAGAGACTGAGACAAAAACAATTGCTGTAAATATTATTCCAAAACCTTAAGTATTAATTCACATACAGAAATGGAGAAGATGGATGAAAAAAAGAAAATTAATTGAAAATACACGAAAATTTATTTTGATTATCATTGGAGCTGTTATCGCAGCCTATGGATTAGAGGCAGTATTAATACCGAACGATGTCATTGATGGTGGTGTGACGGGGATTAGTATTATGGGCGCACACCTCTTTGGTATTCCGTTAGGCGTGCTGCTCTTTGTATTAAATATTCCGTTTATTTTTATTGGCTACAAACAAGTAGGTAAAACTTTTGCATTTATGAGTACTGCTGGGATAGCAGCTTTATCTATTTCCACAGTCCTTTTACACGATGTAAAAACAATTTTAGGTCCAGAGGATCCCTTATTAATTGTTTTAGCTGGTGGTATGTTACTTGGTGTCGGGATCGGGATTGTCTTACGTAACGGTGGTGCTTTAGATGGCTCTGAGGTTTTATCCGTGCTACTATCACGTAAGATTCCATTTTCAGTCGGGGATATTATATTATTTATTAATGCCTTTATTTTCTTAGGGGCAAGCTTTATTTTTGGATTGGAGAGCGCATTATATTCTGCTTTAACGTACTATATTGCGAAAAACGTTATCGATATTATCCAAGATGGTTTAGAAAAATCAAAAGACGTTCGTGTTGTTAGTGCGAAGTCGGAGGAGATTGGAGATGCGATTCAAGCTCGTTTAGGACGTGGTGTTACTTATACAAAGGGTCGTGGTGGTTTTTCAAATGAACCAACTGAAATTTTAAACTGTGTTATTAACCGTATGGAAGAAAATAAGATTGTTTCGATTATTAAAGGTATCGATGAAAGTGCTTTTGTCGTCATTTCTGATGTTTCAGAAGTACGCGGTGGTAACTTCAAAAAACGTGATATCCACTAAATCAAAAGTAAATCGTTCATGAACTGCACCCCAATTGTTAGACATATCTAACAGTTGGGGTGCAGTATTTTTTATGACTTTTACAGTTGAAGATACCATTACGATGCGAACTTTGCAGAGGTCAATTGAACTAAACTAAAATAGCTAACTTTTAGAAAGAGGTGTTATCAAAACTTTAGCTTTTCTTCTACATGACACTAATGCCAATGCCCATAAATACGACTGCATAAATAATAGTAGGGCTTTCTTTTATTTTCTCTTGTTCTTCAGCCTTTCAGTTAAATCATTAAAGTCTTGGATTACTTCTCGCATTGATGATTTTTTAACTAACGAAATTCCCTTTTGAATCGATTTAGATGCTTCTTCAAATTTATTTGCTTTGATTTGGGCATCTGCAAGGCAATACCAATAAAACCAGGCGTCCATTTCTGAAATTTTTTCGTTATAAAACTTTTCGATGATTGGATAGTATTTGGCATATAATTCTTCATCATACACCAACTTTTCACCATTCCATTTTAGTACATCGACTAAATAACTATCACCAATATACATTTGCCAAACAGCTATTCCGACTTTTTGTTTTCCATTTACAAAGTCAATTTTATGATAAGGAACATCAGCAATTTTTTTCAATGTGTTATCAACCCATTGAAAAACTTGAAGTTCACTTCCTATTGCTGCACCAATTGTCACACCGAATAAATATTCTTTTGTGCCATCGCCAGTAATATCTGCTAAACCCGAAAAATCCAAATCTACTCCTTGATTTTTTATTTCCCAAATTTTTCGCCAATCAGTATTGTCATTTTTTAGCACTATTGATCCAAACTGAGTAGGTTGATCCTTTGCTTTAATTTCATAAGTAAAGATTATTTCTTTCTGTCCATCGTGGTTAAAGTCGTAAAGTTGAATTGACTGTGTGGAGAAAGGATTTTCAGGACTAATAAGAGACGCGTTCTCCGGTATAAATCTCCTAACGATTTTCATTAGGTCTTTTTTCTGATCCTCGTTAGCGTGAACAACTATCGAAATAACGTTAACTGCCACGAGTGACAATAATGTAAGTAGCATTATTTTCTTCATCAACATGTCCCCTCTTTTTACCAGAGATCAAAGATTATAATTCCCATGTAGTATGGGCTTATTTAGAAAAGTAATGCTTCAACAAACTTGCCCTGATAGCTAACATTTCATAAATTTTGTACAATCATCGAAGTACAACAAAAAAATCGAATACCTATATATTAAGATGGACTTGCCCTATTTTCTGCATTTTCTTGCTAAGTAGCTATCTTGCTATTGCGTTTTAGAAAGGGAATTAGATATGGTTAAGTAAGTTGTTTCTATAAAGGAAGTATGTCTTATTTTTAAACTGCCGCTGCACATACTAGCAATAAAGCAGACTCAAATCCCAACTTGGTTTATTTATCGTAATGACGAAGTACAATCACCTGCGCTAAAATATTTTTTAGAGACGATTGATGCATACGACTATCCGTCGATTTGAAGATTCTATCCTTCACTTTGTAGGCACTAACGGTTACTTGGGGAATTTTATCCGTCTCTCTAAAAAGAAGAGACTGGGACATAACTAGCTGATATTACAGAAAAAAGAGAAATCGATGCTGTTTGATTTCTCTTTTTCTATGTTAATGACAGTATATATCCGGAGATTTACTGTCTCGAGAACTTTTGATTGTTTATCAACTAACTTTTTCGATTTATCGACCAACTTTTTTAATTTATCAACCAACTTTCGAAAAATATCGACATCTACCTTCATGAAACACTATCTGATTGCATTGATAATTTGCATCGCTTATGACATAAGTATATTTTAAGGTTAAAAATTCAACATCAAAAAAGCGTGAGAAATCAACTTTCTAAATTGTTTTCTCGCGCTTTTTAGGTTTTGGCCAGTTTTGTCCCAGCCACTTTTTAGGCAAATTAATTTTCTGCAACAATAGCAGAATTGATTGCCGATTCTTTTTAAATTTCTTACTATAATGAGGCGTTTGATTGACAAGCTTTCCTCATATTTTCATATAGCCTATCTTTTGACGATTTATCTAATTTCCTTTAGGCTTAATTTAAAACGTTTATACAAAGGAGTATTATATGGATATATTTATCGCAAGTAATCGCCAACTACCTATTCGTTATTACGTCAATGAAGCGATTTGGATTCGTCGCGGTGGCTGTACACAACATCCTCAAATGACATTACCGTTTTTTGTCGAGGTTGAAATTAAAAACAGTGTAAACTTAAAAATAATAATCGAATATATTTATGAATTTCAACGACAGTACAAACAGACCGAAATTCAACTACTAATAAAAGACATAAATATTTTAGCTACTATCGAAGAGAAACTTACTAACAATACGTTAACCAATCACACCATCACGATTCAGCAGTTGTAATCGGTAACACAATAATAAACTGCAACATATTATCTGCATATTTTGCATCTATTTTGCCTCCGTGCAGTTCAATAATATTCTTAGCAATTGCAAGTCCAAGCCCTGAACCTTCTGCAACGCTTGTTCTAGATTGGTCCTTTTTATAAAATCGCTCAAATAGGTTCATGAGTTCTTCGGATGTAAATTCATCACTTTCATTTGCAACTCTGATATGAATATTACTTTCCTTTCTTTCAAGGGAAACAAAAATCTTACCATCGCCAGTACTATATTTAATGGCATTTACTAATAAATTATCAAAAACCCTGACAATTTTTTCCGAATCAACCGTAGCAAAGATGCGTTCCTCTGAGAAATTTTTTATAAATGAACGATGATTTTCCTCTGCCTGCGGGATTAACTCCTCAATTAATTGAACGAGAAGTTCATTGATACATACTTTTTGTTGCTCAAGAACAATGCTTTCATTCGTTAGTTTCGTATATTCAAATAAATCATCAATCAGATTTTTTAATTGTTCAGATTTTGAAAAAGCAATCTTTAGATACTCATCATACTGCTCCTTTGTGTCATACCTCTCTTCACTTAACAATCGTAAATAACCCATAATCGAGGTAAGCGGTGTCCGTAAGTCGTGTGATACATTGGTGATTAATTCATTTTTTTGTTTTTCAATTTTTCGCTCCATTTCAATACTTGTCATAATTGCTTCAGCCATATGATTTACATTGTCTGTTAATACAGCAATCTCATCCTGCCCTTTTTTCTTAATGCGATAGTTTAAATTCCCTTTAGCGATTTCCATAACCCCCTCCGCTAACGCCTCAATTTGTTTCATTTTTCGTTTCGTTATATAGAGGAATGAAAAGGTAAATACAATAATTGCACTAAACAATGGGATAAGGCCCTCTTTCGAACTTGCGATAACCATCCCCTCTGGAATACCACTGACAAACAAATATAAGTTTTTATCTTCTATAATTAAAGGATAAAATGCAATGTATTCTTGCCTCAATTGCTCGATTTCCGGTATCTCATAATTATAGAGTGGATGGTTAATCGCAAAATCCATTACATTCCGAATCTTATAATGTAAATTAATTTGTTCCTCTTCTACTTGCTTTGTTTTGTATAAAACCTTCCCGTTCTCATCGGTCACGATTACTTTTAATGCACTCTGTTTCATATCAAGTTTAAAATTTTCTGATTCAATCATCTGTTGTATTGCTTCTAAATTATTAACATTGCTAGCTAGATCTGCGACACGCTGCGCTTGATCATTTATTTCCTGCATCCCTTGACTATAATCAATCTTAACTGTTTGGTTGATATTCAAAGCAATTGAAAGTCCGGCTTTTGCTCCAAGTAAACCTAAAAATGCACACAGAATAAAAGTCGTCAATAATTGAATTCTAATGCTTTGCCGAACTTCTGTTATAGCAGTTACAATGAGCATTTTAAGTTTGTTTACTATGAAAAGTAATGGCTTAATGATCTTTCTCAATTTTATACCCTACTCCCCATACGGTTTTAATATATTGAGGATTTCTTGGATTTGTCTCAATTCTTTCTCGAATTTTACGAATATGTACCATGACCGTATTTTCAGACTGTATAGCTTCTTCCTTCCAAACCCTTTCATAAATTTGCTCAGCACTCATGACCATTCCTTGGTTTCTTGCAAGTAATTCAAGTACTGAAAACTCCCTCGGCGTAAGCTTAACTTTTTCATTGTTAACGATTACTTCATGCGTTGCAGTATTAATTCGTATATCGCCAATTTCTATCTCGTTTTCGTTCATCGTATCAAGTCGATTCATGTTGATGTATCTACGAAGCTGAGATTTGATACGAGCAATTAGCTCTAAAGGGTTAAATGGCTTTGTTACATAGTCATCCGCCCCTAAAGTTAATCCAACGATTTTATCCATATCCTGCGTTTTTGCCGACAGCATAATAATTGGCATCTCTGCTTCTTCCCTTACTTTCATACACATCTCAATACCATCTACATTCGGCATCATAATATCTAGAACAATTAAATGTACTTTATGTTTCTTTAAAAGATTAAGACCTTCCTCTCCATCGCATGCCTCTAGTACATCAAAGCCTTCATTTTTTAAATAAATGGCAATAAGATTTCTAATCTCTTTTTCATCATCAACAATAAGAATGGTTTCTTTACTCATCTAATCCCACCAATATTTCAAATTTCCAATATTTATTGTTCCTAATTTTAACTACTTTTTTAATTTTCGTATATAAAAATAATAAAAGCACCATACAATAGCGACGAAAATCCCAAAATATATACCATATCTTGTAGCAAGAGTAGAAATATATTCCATATTATTTCCAAAAAACAAACCAAGTGTAAAGTAAATCAATGTCCAAACAAAACCTGTTGTGTAGGAATACAGCGCATATTTTTTAAATGACATGTTGTTCATACCAACTAAGTAAGGAATTACGTGTCTTACGAATGGTATAAAATAGCTTATGACTAAAGCAAAATGCCCGAACCTATTTATTAGTTCTTTTGACTTCAATAAATGTTTAGCATTTTTCTTCTTTACCAATTTATCAAGTATTTTATGACCAAACACTTTACCAAGGACATAACCTAAGGAAAGTCCTGACACTACACCTAAATACGTTAATATAAATGCTTTTAACACACTCATTTTTTCTAACGATGATAGAAATCCACCACTCATAACAATCATCTCATCAGGAAGCGGCATACCCACTATTCCTAGCCATAAGCTGAAAAATAAAGCAAAATAACCATACTGCTCAATAAATGATAAAAGATCCTGTAACTCCATTAACTAGCCCTCTTATTTCCTAGTTTACAGCTCAGCACATAAGCTGGCGGAAGGTTAACCCACACTTTTTCATGTGAAATGTTCTCAAAAAATTGTTGAATAAAGGATTTCCTTGCAAGTGAATATTGGAATGTAATAAATTCTCCGTCCTCTAAGCAATCCTTTACATTATGTAAAATTCGTGATGAAACGGCAGGATTCAAAGATGTAAAAGGTAAACCAGATACGATATAGTCAATTGTTTCGATATTTAATGCTGCCATATACGTGCATAAATTCTCAGCGGATCCATGTATAACGATTACACTCGGCTCATGCTCAAATTGTTGACGTAGCCTTTCACAAAAAATCTCATTATATTCAATAAGAATTAGCTTTGTTGACGGTTCTTTTCTTTTCATTAACTCTTTCGTAAAAGAGCCTGTGCCTGGGCCAAGTTCAACAATACATTGGGCTTTCTCAAAGCAAATCGTTTCAACCATTTTTTTTGCTAATTTTTTAGAACTAGGTGAAATGGCGCCTATATTTTTTGGGTTTTTTATAAATTCAGTAATAAACGTTATAAATTGCATTATTTTTTCTCCGATCGCATGTAATATTTGGTTAATTTAAATATAACGTCCATTTCTTAAAGAATTAAGAGGGGATTTCTTAAATTTTTCTTAAGAACTTACATTATTTAATTGATTCTGATAACTTTAGTTTATATAAATTAAAAAGTCACTCATTTTTAAAGTGAGTGACTTAGCTTCGGTTAATATAAAAGCGATTTCTTCAAGTTCGAATTCGTCTCGATTTAAGTACTTGAGTTCTTTCTTTTTTGTTGGTGTTTTTGTTTTAGTTGCCATTCTTACCTCCCCTTGATAAACAGATTTAATTTTTTATCTGTCTCTCTAATAGGAAGCGTATCAATAAGTATAGTTGGTCTTCGATTTAGTTGTATTAATTAAAAACGCCATAAACTCCTAAGTTTTTTTGCAAATTTGCAACATATATGTTGACTCAATTTAGCCAAGTAGTCTACAATGTAATTAACTAGAAGGGCTTGGTCATTTCGAAGGCTTACGTTTTACGTGAGCTACTCACGTAGGAATGACGGGGCCCATTTTTTTATGCTTTGATACATATTGTTTGTTTTCAACTCTATTACCAGGAGCAAATTTCCAATGCCTGTATGGATGTTTCCACAAATTTTCTACATCATCTTGCTTTCCAGTTGATTCCCCTATGTTGAAATGAGGATATATTTCTCTTATGTGAGCGTTTATATATTTGTATAACTTTTCTTTTGCTATTGTTCGTTTTCCACGATTTCTTTGACCTTTTGGTTTTGCTTTGTGTTTTTCATTTAACCTAAATTCCATAGAACCTAAAATAAGATCTAAACACTGAAGTATAATGTGATGATGTGATACCGCCTCTGCTATGTCGTCTTTACTATGGATAAATAAATTTGCATCTTTAAAAAAATCTTGATATTGCAAATTAAAAATATAGTCTTTAAATTTTTGATTTTTTTCTTTAGTATCGGGTAATTGATCAAAGAATGGATAAATAGAGATTGGTTCTCCTGTTGTATTCGAATATTTCAATCCAAATGCATGTTTAAAAAATTGATAATACAATAAAAAGTATTCATTATCCCTTTGCTCTTTTGTTAAACCTACTGGAATAAAAGCATTATGTGTAAACATAATTCTGATTTTAATTTTATCTTGTTTTACGAGATCAAAGACCGCATCTACTAAAGATTTGTATTTTTCTAAATAATTAGCGGTTACCTTTTGCCACTTTACTTCACCATTTATATTCAATTCAGAAATTTTATTTTCCAAAATTGTTTTTACTTCTTGCAAATGAATAGATCTTACTAATGCGCCACCATAAAAATTACTGTAGTATTCTCCGTTTTTTACTGATTCATCACAATAAATAATATACTGCATACTTTATCACCCTCATTCGACTTTTTGCGCAACAATTAGTCATTTCGTACTATTTTATATACACACTTCAAAATACACTAAAGTTATTTAAAGACTGAAAGGTAATTATAGATATTATACCTATCTATTGGAGAAATGACCAAAAAAGTAATGAAAAACTTTTTAGTCCGAGTTAATTTCATATTTCTAATCCCTTAGGTATCAAGGATTACTTCTAAACAACATAAATATAAATGCTAATTTAAATATGTACATTCCTGCTTGAATAACGATGTACAAAAAT
>NZ_JARVRU010000229.1:0-19645 GCF_030209535.1 Lysinibacillus sp. fls2-241-R2A-57 | reverse complement strand
ATGTAACGGTTGAAGAAATAATGGATTTATTAGGCTTATCGAGAGAAGAAATTGAAAGAATAAAGGATCTAGATTTACCGCAAGATTAACACATATAAAGTATGGCTAAATATTTTGTCTATTCACTTTTCACAATAAAGATAGCTACCTGATGCTTGAACAGGTAGCTTTTTTATTGTTTCTTTTTATTTTCAGTTACAATTTTTAAAGAAATTACATTCCCTATAATAGGTGGCAATGATTCAAATAAAAAACCATCATATTCAATAATTAGTTTATCTCCTAAATGAATTTGATTGTAGATAGATTCGTCCACCGGAACCCACATCATCGTGTCATCTTTAGTGGCTAATTCATTTATCGTATCAGCGTCTAAATTCTCCTGTTTTTCTGGTGAATTTTCGCTAATTAAAATTTGTAACCCTTTATTATCTTGTTTTGTTAAGACAAATCCTTCTACTAATCTAATGGCTGTATTATTGTTGTTGATATTATTAAACAACATTAATAATACAATCAAGATAGCCGTCAACAATAGGGAAATAGAAATAGCAATTTTATTTTTAATAAAACTCCCTCCTGATTTAAAATCAATATATTTATTATATCGTTAATTGGGAATAAAAAGCCCTGAATAGCTTCACTTTCTTTCAAGTGACACTATCCAGGACAATTCATCTTAACGTATTGGTTTCTTTCTTTTCATTTTATAAATTATCATTAGTATGATAAACCAAATTGGTGTTAACAGTAATGCCGTGCGTGTTTCCTCTGAAATGAACATCACTACTAATAGAAATACGAAAAAGGCAAGTACTAAATAGTTCACGAACGGAGTAAAAGGTGCTTTGAAAATCGATGCTTCATGAAGCACACGATTTTTACGTTTATAAATAATATGAGAAATTAATATAATACTCCACACCCAAATAAAGCAAATAGCACTTATCGTTGTAACAACACTAAAGGCGGTTTCAGGCATTAGTTTACTTAGTAATGCTCCTGCTGATACAACTATTGCTGAAATAACAAGTGCGTTACTTGGTACACTGTTTTTATTGAGCTTGGCAAATGATGGCGAAGCTTGCTTATTGTTTCCGAGATTATAAAGCATTCGGCTTGTAGAGAATAAACCACTATTACCCGCTGAAGCAGCAGATGTGAGAACGACAAAATTAATGATCCCTGCAGCAATTGGGATGCCAGCTAGCGTAAACACTTGTACAAATGGACTGCTTGAGGCAGACATTTCATACCAAGGATTAATGCATAAAATAACAAATAATGCTCCTACGTAAAATAATAAAATACGTAATGGAATTTTATTAATGGCAGAAGGAATATTTTTTTGAGGATCTGTCGTTTCTGCAGCAGAAACACCTACTAATTCGACACCAACAAATGCGAAAACAACCATTTGGAAGGCCATTAGGAAGCCGTATAGACCATTCGGGAAAATTCCGCCATGTGCCCAAAGATTTTCAACTGAAACTGTGCCAGAACTTGTTTGAAAGCCTGTAAATAACATGATTAGTCCAATAACGATCAGCGCAACAATTGTGATGACCTTTATAAGGGCAAACCAAAATTCTAGCTCACCGAATAGTTTTACAGTTAATAAATTCAATATTAATAACAGTACTAAACAACCGATTGCCGGTACCCATTGAGGTATATCAAACCAATATTGTGCATAAACACCGACAGCAATAATATCTGCCATAGCGGTCATGATCCAGCAGAACCAGTATGTCCAGCCAGTGACGTAACCTGCCCAAGGACCTATGTATTCTGATGCAAAATCAGTAAATGATGTATAGCCTGCATTCGATAATAATAGTTCACCTAATGCGCGCATCACAAAAAATAGGGCAGTTCCGACGATTAAATAGGCTAAGATGATGGAAGGTCCTGCTAAAGCAATCGCTTTACCTGAACCTAAAAATAAACCGGTACCGATTGTTCCGCCAATAGCAATGAGCTGCACATGACGATTTTTTAATTCACGTTTTAATTGATGTTGTTCCACGTTAATCCTCCTCAAAGATGCATAAAAATTATGACTGGAAAATAAAAAGAGACTAGTATTGACACTAGTCTCGTAAACGTCAGAATAACAAATACCAATTGCGAATGTTGGATGTGAAAAAATAAACATTCATGTGGTATAGCTTTCATGATGAAAGTTGATATTACTCCTCTGTCCTTTTGCCTGAGATAGTGAACCCTTCGGCGACGCAAAATGCGTTCTCTCCAGAACTGCTCCTGCTATAGTGTGATCCATAGCATTCATAGCTTGTATTGTATTGTCTTGATGACATTATTTTAAGATATTATACATCCTATCAGTGCTTACATAATTATTCAAGGTTAAATTTTAGCTATTTTCTGAAAAAAAGAAGATTAAGGTTTGTCTAGCTAAATAGTTAACGAAAAATAGTATTTTTAGACATATGTTAATATGGGCCCTTCACCATAACGTGTGGTTGATTTCTTTGATAGAAAGAGCTTGTTTTTCGATAAAAGCCCAAAAAGTTTCGATAAAATGAGATTTTGTTTCGATAAAAGTTCAAATAGTTTCGATAAAGAGCGATTTTGTTTCGATAAATCCTCAAAGTAATCTGTGGATTATGTTTAATATTTAGTATAAAGTGAGGCTGTCACCATGACGTAAGGTTGATTTTCGTTCTGGCTGAATGTTTTCCTCACTTTGTCCAGCCGCTTCATAGACTAAAGAATCCCCAATGAAAACGAGCAGAATATTGCCTCGCGTGGCTTTTCCTTATTTTGTCCAATGCACGATTTAGCATGAAAAAACTTGTTAGACGTTGCACAATAAATATAATATAGTAGAAACTCAGAATTTTTTGCGAAAAAAGAAACCATCTCATAGTCATTTGAGATGGTTCTTTTTTGTGTAAAACAAAGCGATATAGGTAAATATATATAAATTTACTTAGTTTCAAAGAGTGAATTTATTTATATAAGTCGCTAATGTCTTATCTATTTTGTTTCATTATTGTTTTTTGGACTTTATTTTACCTGTCCAAGTACGGAAGCCGCCTTGAAGTTGGTGAATTTGGTTGTAGCCACGCTTTTTAAGATATAAAGCAGCTCGTGAGCTACGGCCTGTATTTTGACAGTATAAATATACTGGTAAATCTGGGCGAATTTCTTTGTAACGTTGACGTAGTGCAGTTGAAGGAACATTACGTGCACCAAGAATGTGACCAGCTTCAAATTCTTTTTGCTCACGTACGTCGATAAGTTGTGCTTTACGATAGCCTTCAATAAATTGTTCTTGTGTTAGGTTAGTTACGGCTTTTTTGAGTCGCATAGAATTAATGCCGATATATGCAATTACGACTACTAACATTATACCGAGTGTGATAAGTATGTCCAAAATTTTCTTACCCCTTTCTATCTTCTTTATTATTATAAAAGATGCGCTAGCGATAGTCCAATGAGTTTGATAAAATTAATTAGATTGTGGCTAGAATTAATCTATTGGATGTTATTAGTGAAAGGTCACAAAATCATTCCACTACATTTTTGGAGTGGATGATTACTTCATTAAAGGATAAAACTAAACGTAAAGTGTTAAAATTTTGATATTTGTACACTTTCACAAAAGTTATATTTAACTTATTTCAGCGGGTGTCCAAAATCCGCTAAAACAAGTTAAAGCCTCTGGTGGATATCACGAATTCGGAAAGGAGTTCTTTGTGCAAGCACAAAGCTGAATCCGGACCCGATGCATAATTGATTATTTGTAGGAGATGAATATATGACAACTTGGTATTTTCTAAATTCAGGGAAATGTAGTCCTTCTTTTAATATGGCATTAGATGAAGCATTACTTGATTGGCACAGTGAAGGTTTAATTCCACCGGTTATTCGTTTTTATGAGTGGGAGCCAGCAACTCTTTCGATTGGCTATTTTCAACAAGCAAAAAGAGACATCAATCTAGAAGCGGTGCGAGAACAAGGGCTAGGCTTTGTGCGTCGTCCAACAGGTGGTAGAGCCGTTTTACATGAACATGAATTGACATATAGTGTCATTGTTTCAGAAAGCTATCCAGATATGCCTGAATCAGTGACAGAGGCGTATAGAGTGTTAAGTGAAGGGATATTGCAAGGTTTTCATAATTTAGGTATGGATGCTTATTTTAGTGTGCCTAATACAGAAGAACAAAGAGCGGACTTAAAGAAACCTAAAAGTGCAGTTTGCTTTGATGCGCCAAGCTGGTATGAACTTGTCGTAGAAGGTAAAAAAGTAGCGGGTAGTGCACAAACTCGTCAAAAAGGTGTTATTTTACAGCACGGAGCTATTTTACTTGATTTAGATCAAGAAAAATTATTATCTGTCTTCAATTTTTCAAGTGAAGAGGCGAAGGCACGTATGCGTAGAAAGATGCCAGAGAAAGCGGTTGCTATCAATAATCTTGTTAAAGAACCAGTGACTATTGAACAATGTGTGACTGCTTTTAGAGATGGTTTTGCAAAATCGTTGCAAATTGATTTAAAACCATTTACACTTTCTGAGGAGCAATTAGAATATGTGCATGCACTTGAAGAGAAAAAATATGCATGTGATGATTGGAACTTCAAAAAATAAAAAATGGTATAAGAAAAATATTTTTTTTATCGTTCAAACCTTGTGAGGACGAGCATTACGGATTCTATTCGAAATTGCAAGAGTTGAATTAAAAAACTATATATAGTATCTTTTTTAGAAAGTATTACACAATATGTAGTGTTTCGCGACACATGATATTGTGTATTTATTATGTAATGCAGAAAAAAGGGAGGCAAAACGATGGTACTCACAAATCATCAACCCGAAGTAAACAAATTTGAACAGTTAAACAAAGATATTGAACAATTTTCACAGGTTCATCCTGTAACACCTGATATGCATATTACGCATAAAGGTGTATCAAGACTGGTGATGATCGATCGCTACTCGTTTAAGGATACGGAGAAGAAAACGTTAAAAGCCGGTGATTTCGTCGTATTAACAGTGAAGGCAGATCCAAAATTCCCTGCGCGTGGTTTAGGGACAATCCAAAAGCTTGACATGTCTACAAAAACAGCAGATATTTTGATTGAGGAAGATTATCGTAGTGTTTTGGATGATCCGAAAGAGCAAGAAACGGGTGTGATTACGCGTTCGATTGACGTGCTAGAAAAGCCTCTTGAAATTTTTTATGAACAAATTGCAAAACGAAATGCAACAGGGCTTGCTGCTGTTGAAAAAACACCAGAGAAACGCCAAGAATGGTTTGAGAAGTTTTATGAGCAGCTAGTATCATTGAAATTCATTCCAGCTGGACGAGTTATTTACGGAGCTGGTTCTGAAACAGATGTAACTTTCTTCAACTGTTACGTAATGCCATTTGTAGCAGATTCACGTGAAGGAATAAGTGATCACCGTAAGCAAGTAATGGAAATTATGAGCCGCGGTGGTGGTGTAGGGACAAATGGTTCAACATTGCGTCCACGTAACACTTTAGCACGTGGAGTGAATGGTAAATCATCTGGTTCTGTATCATGGTTAGATGATATTGCGAAGCTGACTCATCTTGTCGAACAAGGTGGATCCCGTTAACCGAAAACGGCGGGATTAAAATCTCGTGAATTGCTGGAACACCCTTAGAGCTTTTCTTGCTACAACGTAAACTGTGAAGTTAGGCGTGAATGCTTGAAAAAAGAAAAGATTGGGCAATCAGCAGCGAAGCATCTATGGAAACGTAGTTGAACGTTCAACGACTATTGAACCTTCCTAAACTTTGGACCACATCGGAGGTGGGAGCATGGAAGAAGTAAATCGTAATGTACAGAGACGTCCTTACGAGGCGCGAGACAAAGAACGATTGATTAAAAGAATTATTGAGTTGCATGAAAATGGAATGAGCCAAGTTGATATTGCAAAAACACTTAACATAGGTAGAGGAACAATCTTTAGATGGAATAAAGAGCTAGAGCTTTTTAAAGCGAGAGAGCCTGGTCAAGCGGGAAAGCTGAAAAATAAGAAGTATCATTATGATGAAAACTACTTTAAAAATATCGATTCAGCAAATAAGGCGTATTTAGTAGGTTATATTACAGGTGATGGTACTATATATGACCGTGGTAAATCGAAACGTCTTGTTTTATCACTTGCTGAGCAGGACCGGCAATTGCTTGAAGATATCGCAAAAGAATTGTCTATGCAAGAAGCGATTAAATTCCGTCCACGCGGTGCACCAAATGAACAAAACAAATACTCTTTAATCATTAATTCAACAGAAATGTGCAATGATTTAATGAGGTTGGGAATTAAACCTCGAAAAACAGGCTTTGAAAGTTGGATTGATTTTAAAAATGAGGATTTGCAATGGACCTATTTAAGAGGTTTTTTTGATGCAGATGGTCATTTCTCCAAGCGTGGGAGAATAGGTTTTACGGGTAATCGCCAAATGCTTTTATCTTTGCTTCGATTTTTGCATAATCAACAACTAGCTTTAACAGTCCATAAAGTTTACCCAAAACAAGGATGCGTTGACTTATGCATTAATCGAAAAGATGATGTGTTAAAGATTGTTAGTAAGTTATACGAACATGGTTCCATACGACTCAATAGAAAATATGAAAAAATCAAATCCTTCTTTGATGATATAGTCTGATCTTATGTGAAAGCATAAGAATGTGGCAGAAATGACCACATCGGAAAAGTATTTCAAAATACTTTTTTGTAACAAAAAGCGTGGGGCACAAATGATTATGCTGGCAGATTGGCATCCTGATATCGTGGAATTTATTATTTCGAAAATGCAAAATCCACGTATTTTGCGATACCTAATCGAAAATACAACAGATGAATCAATTATTCGTCTAGCAAAAGAAAAGTTAAACTTTAAGCCTCTTTCATCTCAAGAGGAAGCTATGTATCAAGGTATTGTTAACTATAAAAGTATCGAAGGCTTAGGCGGTTTTGATACGGCAATTATTCGTGAAGCGGAAAACAAACTACGTGATGGTGGTACTTACACTGTTCACAATCCAGAGTTTTTAACTGGTGCCAATATTTCTGTAACATTAACAAAAGAATTTATGGAAGCAGTTGAAAATGACGCTGAATTCGAGCTTCGTTTCCCAGCTGTTGAAGAATATACAAAAGAAGAAATGACTATTTACAACAGTGAGTGGCATAAAGTTGGCGATGTGCGCGAATGGGAGAAAATGGGCTATAAAGTACGCACATACCGCACGATTAAAGCGAAGGAATTATGGAATTTAATCAACGTTTGTGCAACGTACTCTGCAGAGCCAGGTATTTTCTTCATCGACAACGCTAATGACATGACAAACGCAAAAGCTTATGGTCAAAGTGTTGTAGCGACAAATCCATGTGGGGAACAACCACTTGCACCATATTCTGTGTGTAACTTAGCAGCTGTGAATTTAGCACAGTTTGCAAATAAAGAAAATCAAACAGTTGATTACGAAGCACTACGTGAAACAGTTCGTGTTGGTGTTCGTATGCAAGATAATGTTATTGATGCTACACCATACTTCTTAGAAGAAAACCGTGTACAAGCTCTTGGTGAGCGTCGTGTTGGCTTAGGCGTAATGGGTCTAGCAGATTTACTTATTTATTGTGAGAAAGAATATGGTTCTGAAGCAGGTAATGAGTTAGTTGATGAAATCTTTAAAACGATTGCTGAGACTGCGTATGAGGCTTCAACAGAGCTTGGAAAAGAGCGTGGCAGCTTCCCGTTCCTAGTGGGAGCAACAGAGGAAGAGACTGCACGTTTACGTAAAGCATTTACTGAAACAGGCTTTATGCAAAAAATGCCTGCTCACATTAAGGAGCAAATTTTAGCAACAGGTATCCGTAACTCGCATTTACTGACAGTAGCTCCAACTGGTTCTACAGGTACGATGGTCGGCGTAGCAACTGGTCTTGAGCCATATTTCTCATTCACATATTACCGTTCTGGTCGATTAGGTAAATTCATTGAAGTAAAAGCAGAAATCGTTCAAGAATTTTTAGAACGTCATCCGGAAGTAAATGAAAATGACCTTCCTGAATGGTTCGTTACAGCGATGGAGTTAAAACCAGAGGCACACGCGGATGTACAATGTATCATCCAAAAATGGATCGATTCATCCATTTCAAAAACTGTAAATGCACCAAAAGGTTATACAGTACAACAAGTTGAAAAAGTGTACGAGCGCTTATATAACGGTGGCGCTAAAGGTGGTACGGTTTATGTAGATGGTAGCCGTGATTCACAAGTACTTACATTGAAAGCTGAAGAAAATGATATGGATCAACTATCATTTGAAGAAGAATTAGTAGAAGAGCCAACAAAACGTCCTGTTGTGTTAGTAGATACGATTCAAGCTTTAGAATCGACAACAGTAATAGGTTCAGATGTAGGTAATACTTGCCCAGTATGCCGTAAAGGAACTGTTGAAGAAATTGGTGGCTGTAATACATGTACAAACTGTGCTGCGCAGTTAAAATGTGGCCTATAAAATAATGAAAATGTGTCTATCTCGTCATAAAGACGGATAGGCACTTTTTTAATTTCCAAACCACTTATCCCATGTAAACGACCAGTCGTCCAAAATCCATTTACATAATTAGTTGAAAATTTTATAGTGAAGTCGAATGAAAGGACTGTGATGATATGAAGGTAGAATTGTCGATTGACCCGACATGCAAAGAGCCAAAAGTGATTATTCACACAGATAAGATGACCGATGAAATAGAGTATCTCATGCAGAGTATCGTTTCCTCTGATCTCAATACATTATCGGTTTTCTCAGATAGAGGTGTCGAGTTTATTAACTGTGGGGACATTGTGCGCATTTATACGGAACAAAAGAAGGTTTTCGTTCAAACGGTGGTTGGTATTTACACGGTACGACTTCGCTTGTATGAGCTTGAAGAAAAGCTAAATACACAGATGTTTGTACGTATTTCAAATGCCGAAATTGTTAATCGCAACATGATTAAACATATGGATATTAGCAGAACAGGGACAATCGGTGTTGAGCTTAAAGGTGGGATTAAAACATACGCGTCAAGGCGTTATGTAGCAAAAATTAAGAAGCAATTAGGGATATGAGGTGAAAGATGTGCGAAAAGACTTATTAATTCGGATTTTAGGTGGATTTATCATTGGTGCGATACTTGGACAAGTTGTGCAATTTTTTATCTCGCTTGGGATAGCACAAGAAAGCTACGTTTGGGTAGTCCCTGAATTTCGAGCGTTATTTACAAGTGAATCAATCGCAATTATGACTCAAGTGTTGTTGACTGGTTTGATCGGGCTCACATTTGCCTTAGCTGCACTATTTTTTGAAATTGCTAGATGGGGTATGTTGAAGCAATATATTGTGCACTTTTTTGTAACGGCCATTATATGGATACCAATTGTCATGATTTTATGGATGCCGAAAACGATGACCAATATTATTTCTGTACTCGCAAGTTTCTTTGGAACGTATGTCGTGACATGGTTATTGCAATATAAGCTTTCAAAGCGCGATATTGAGCAGATTAATGCCATGCTAATAGAGAGAGGTGACTTTCATGACAATTGAAATAAAGGGCTTAACGAAGCGTTATAAGGAAATTGTGGTAGTGGATCAGTTATCTTTAAGTATAAAAAAGGGGGAGTTTTTTGCACTTCTCGGTCAAAATGCAGCTGGCAAGACGACCACGATTAAAATGCTTTGTGGACTTTTAACACCAACAGATGGAGATGCCATTTTGGATGGGGAAAGTATTGTTCATCACCAGGTCGCTGCTAAAAAGAAAATAAATATTTCTCCGCAGGAAACGGCTGTTGCACCTAATTTAACCGTATTAGAAAATTTGCTATTTATGGGTCAGATTTATGGTTGCTCAAAAACAGAGGCAAAAGAACGAGCGAATGCACAGATGATTTTGTTTGGCTTGACTCCTCGACAGTCTAATAAAGCAAAAACGTTATCAGGCGGTTATATGCGTCGATTAAGTGTTGCGATGGCTATGATGTCTAATCCTAAAATACTTTTTCTAGATGAACCAACATTAGGAATGGATGTACGTGCACGTCGTGATTTATGGAAAATACTGAGCCAGTTAAAAAGTGAGGTAACGATTGTTTTAACAACTCACTATTTAGAAGAGGTAGAGATGCTTGCAGATCGTGTAGCTATAATGCATCGAGGGAAATTACGTGCTCTTGGTACAATCCAGCAATTAATGCATGAAACAAAAAAACAGTCTTTAGAAGAAGTGTTTTTAGAGCTTACAGAGGAGGAGTCACTTTGAAGGCAAGTGTATTTGCGACAAGAAATCATAAGGAAATAATACGTGATCCACTAACACTAATTTTTGGCATGGGCTTACCAATTCTAATGATGGGCTTATTTTCAGTCATGCAAAAAAATATGCCGTTTGCATTATTTGAAATTAGTAATCTAACACCCGGTGTTATTGTTTTTAGTTTTTCGTTTCTTACTCTTTTTTCTGGAATGTTACTAGGTAAGGATAAAAGCACATCCTTTTTAATGCGAATTTTTGCTTCTCCTATGTCAGCGGGTAATTATATTGTAGGTTATGTCCTACCGTTGCTACCAATTGCATTATTACAAATTATTTTTTGTTTGTTTACCGCTCTATTTTTAGGTTTGTCATTCAATATATCTGTCCTAATAATGGTAGGCGTACTTATTATAATTTCTTTATTGTATATAGGGGTAGGTTTATTATTTGGAACAATTTTTACAGATAAGCAGGTAGGGGGCATCTTTGCGATATTTGTTAACTTGTCAACATGGTTTAGCGGTACGTGGTTTGAGCCTGACATGGTAGGTGGTACTTTTCAATCTATTGCACAATTTTTGCCGTTTGTCCATGCTGTTCATGCAGCGCGTGCAGCACTAAGTAGAGCTTATTCTGATGTTTTCATACCACTCTCTATCGTTTTAGGTTATACGACTGTTATTTTTGTTATTGCCACCTTTTTATTTCAACGAAAGATGCGAGGCCAGTATTGAAATTAGCCATATCCATATTTAATGTGGCATGGCATCATAAATATATTCACAAGAAAGAGGAATAAATGTGATGAAACAGCAAATAATATTTGTACACTCATTAAAAAATCCTCTTTCTAAACTTAAAAAGGGACAGGTCCAAACAGATGATACATCAGTTGGACTTGTCCCTTTACTTCTTTTCGATTTTGGTCGCGGCATAATTGTTAATCATGATTCAAAGTAGCTGCGATTTCTGGTTGTTGCTCAACTTGGAGCAGCATATTGAAAGATGCGATGGCTACTTCCACTTGGTCATCTTTCGGTTCACGTGTTGTCAGTAATTGTAGCCATAAACCTGGATAGCCAAGGAATCGTAACACAGGGATATTACGACACGCATTTGTCGCTTGAAGTACTTCAAAAGATACACCAAGAACAACTGGGATTAATAAAATACGGTCCAAAAGACGTAACCATAGTGGATCAGTTGGCACGAAGAAATATAAAAACATGCCGACAAAGACAGTGAACAGCATAAAACTACTACCGCATCGATAGTGTAAGCGTGATTGTGCTTGTACATTTTTCACGGTTATTTCCATTCCTGCCTCATAGCAATTTATAACCTTATGTTCTGCACCATGATATTGGAATACTCGTTTAATAATAGGTGTTAAAGATATAAAATATAAATAGGTTAGTAATAAAAGTAGCTTAATACCACTCTCAAGTAAAATTTGACCGGTCTTACTCTCTATCCAACTAGAGAAAAAATCCGCAATAAATACTGGAATTAATGTAAAGGCAAATTTACCAAATAAAAAGGAAAGAATACCTACAACTGCAACTCCTAACATCATTTGAAGTTTCGAACCTTCTGTTGTATTCTCCTCTTCCTCTCCAGGTGTAATGTCGTAACGATCTCCTGAAAATTGCATATGACGAGAGCCTAAACCAGCTGATTCAATCAGTGCGACAACGCCTCGAATCAATGGGATTTTTTTTAGCTTTTGTAAGATAGGCTTTTGAACCTTTTTATAATGATAATAATCAATGGAATCATCGTTACGGCGAATGGCAGTAATCGTATGTTCCTTTCCTCCGAACATTACACCCTCTAATTGTGCTTGTCCCCCGTAAACAGGTGAATTGCTCAAGGCTAACACCACTCTCTTTATTTATTTCAACTGTACCATTGTACTAAATTTAGTGAAAAACCTCTAGAGTTACGCATAGTAAAATTTCTATATGGCTACACTAATCGTACAATTTAGGAAATGATTAACGTCAGAAAATTAACTCGTGATAGGAGGATTTTGCTTGAAAATAGCTAGTATAACTTCGCTCGTCAGTGCACTTGTTTTAGCATTATGTTTAAAGGGGCTTCAATATTTTCATCTTATTAAATGGAATCCAATTGGTTTTTATAAAAAGTGGGATTTATTCGAGGGTAGCTCAAAACTATTTCAATGGAGTTTTCTCATCTTCGTCTTATTTCTTATTGGATTTTTATTATATATTACGTTGAGATATGTCTATATTATCCCAGCTGTGCTATCTTCTTTTTTGCTCGGTCTTTTTTTGTCTATCACATTAGAATGGATTGTTCTTGATTTGCCTTTACAATCTTCTTCTTTTAAAAAACTATCGATTCCTTTCATTGTCATTGTTATTTGTCTATTACGTTTCTTGCTTGAAACTGCGAATTTTCATTACAGAGAGCATACAGCACAAAAAGGAAATTAGTTGCTGTATGCGCCTTGTATGATAAAATAAATGGCAAGTACATAGAAAGAGGCGAATATGCGTGAAGTTATTATGTTTGAATGGACCTAACTTAAATCGACTAGGTAAACGAGAGCCACATATTTACGGTTCTGAGACGTTGGAAGATGTGAAAATAAATGTTCAGAATCTTGCGGCGTCTTTAGGTGCCACTGTCGAGTTTCGTCAATCTAATCATGAAGGAGTACTTGTTGATTGGGTGCATGAAGCAGAAGACGAAAAATATGATGGTATTATCTTTAATCCTGGTGCATATACCCATACAAGCATAGCGTTACATGACGCAATTGCAGGAATTTCAGTGCCGGTTATAGAAGTACATATTTCAAATATCCATAAACGTGAGGCTTTCCGTCATCATTCCTATCTCGCTCCGGCATGCCTTGGTCAAATCTGCGGACTAGGTACGAAAGGCTATGAACTGGCACTACGCACATTTATTGAGAGGGAGAATTGATTATGTTGAAATTGCAAAAGCTACGTAAGGCACTTCAAGAACAAAACATTGATGGCATTTTAATTACGAACGGATACAATCGTCGCTATATGACTGGTTTTACAGGGACAGCGGGCGTTGCGATCGTGTCTCAAAATGATGCTGTGTTTATTACGGATTTTCGATATACTGAGCAAGCTGCTGCGCAAGTACAGGACTTCCGAATTGTAAAGCACGAGGCAACAATCATTGAAGAAATTGCAACGCAAGTAAATAACATGGGTATCAAATTATTGGGTTTTGAGAGAGATACTGTTAGCTATGGCACATATGAGCTATATAAAAATAAAATTCAAGCTGATTTAGTACCGATTTCTGGGCTAATTGAAAAAATTCGCTTGATTAAGACGCAACAAGAGATTAATATTATTAAGGTTGCGTGTGAAATTGCTGATCACGCATTTACACATATTTTAGACTTCATCAAGCCAGGTAAAACAGAGCTTGAAGTTTCGAATGAATTAGAATTTTTCATGCGTAAACAAGGAGCAACCCAGTCCTCATTTGATACAATTGTTGCGTCTGGTCTTCGCTCAGCGCTACCACATGGTGTTGCTACGAATAAAGTGATTGAAACAGGCGACTTTGTCACATTAGACTTTGGAGCACTTTACAATGGCTATATCTCGGATATTACACGTACTGTGGCAGTTGGCGAACCTTCTGAAAAATTAGTGGATATTTACAACGCAGTACTTGCTTCCCAGCTTCTAGCACTTGAAAAAGTCGGTCCTGGATTAACAGGGATTCAAGCAGATGCGATTGCACGTGACTACTTAAAAGAAAAAGGCTATGGCGAGGCATTTGGTCATTCATTAGGACACGGAATTGGTCTTGAAGTACATGAAGGTCCTGGCTTATCGATGCGTTCAGAAACGGTACTAGAGCCAGGTATGGCCGTAACGATCGAACCAGGAGTTTATTTACCAGGAATCGGTGGAGTACGTATCGAGGACGATATTTTAATCACAGAGACAGGTAATGAACTACTAACGCATTCGTCAAAAGAACTCATTATTTTATAAACTTTGGAGGAACACAAATGATTTCAGTAAACGATTTCCGTACAGGTCTAACAATTATTGTTGATGGCCAATTATATCGCGTGTTAGATTTCCAACACGTTAAACCAGGTAAAGGTGCTGCGTTCGTACGTTCTAAATTACGTAACCTACGTAACGGTTCAGTGAATGAAAAAACTTTCCGTGCAGGTGAGAAAGTTGAAAAAGCACAAATCGATAACCGTAAAATGCAATACCTTTATGCACAAGGTGACGAGCATGTTTTCATGGATTTAGAATCATATGAGCAAACTGAACTTGCTTCAGCTGCAATTGAATATGAATTAAAATTCTTAAAAGAAAACATGGAAGTTCATATCCAATCATACCAAAGTGAAATGCTAGGTATTGAATTACCAAACACTGTTACGCTAGAAGTAACAGAAACAGAGCCTGGTATTAAAGGTGATACAGCTTCTGGTGGTACAAAACCTGCAACTCTTGAAACAGGTCTAATTGTACAAGTGCCATTCTTCGTAAACCAAGGTGACAAATTAATCATCAATACAGAAGAAGCTTCTTACGTTTCTCGTGCGTAATGAATAAAAACAATGAGCCTACTCTTTTCTAACAAAAGGGTAGGTTTTTTTATACATATAAAGGTTAATGACCAACAGACAGATAGAAGAGCGGAAGCGATGGATAGAACCGTCGAGTAGACGGATAGAAGAGTCAAAGCGACGGATAGAAGAGCCGAAGTGATGGATAGAAACGTCGGGCAGATGGATGGAAGGCAAAGCGACGGATGGAAACGTCGGGTAGACGGAAAGAAGAGCGAAAGCGATGGATAGAATTGTCGAGCAGACGGATAGAAAAGCCAAAGCGACGGATAGAACCGTCGAGCAGACGGAAAGAAGCCAAAGCGACGGATGGAAACGTCGGGTAGACGGAAAGAAGAGCCAAAGCGACGGATAGAAGAGTCGAAGCGACGGATAGAAGAGCCGAAGTGATGGATAGAAACGTCGGGCAGACGAATGGAAGGCAAAGCGACGGATAGAATTGTCGAGCAGACGGATAGAAAAGCGAAAGCGACGGATAGAAATGTCGACCAGACGGAAAGAAAAGCGAAAGCGACGGATAGAAACGTCGGGCAGACGGATGGAAGGCAAAGCGACGGATAGAAACGTCGACTAGACGGAAAGAAAAGCGAAAGCGACGGATAGAAACGTCGAGCAGATGGATGGAAGGCAAAGCGACGGATGGAATCGTCGGACAGACGGATAGAACTTCCAGAGTGATAGATACAAAGTCATGAAGAGAAGATTTTATCATATATCTTATGGTCATATATGGAAGAAACGTTTACAATAAAAGTAAGGAGTGAATGCTATGCTACAAAAAACTTTTGAAATACCAACCCCAATGATTCAAGCGCCAATGGCTGGTGTAACATCGCCAAAATTTGTTGCTGCCTGCGCAGAGGCAGGTATTTTAGGCTCGATTGGAGCGGGCTATTTAGATGGAGAGCAAACGAAAAGCTTTATTCAGCAAGTTAAACAGCTAACGAACAAACCGTTTGCAGTTAACTTATTTGTACAGGAAGAGCCACGTATTGATATCGACGTTCTTCAGAAGGCTCGAATGGCTTTACAACCGTTTTACGACGAACTAGGACTTTCACCTGTGCAAAGTGTTATGTCCAAAGAAGTATTTGAAGGACAAGTACAAGCTGTTCTTGATGAAAATGTAGCTATTTGTTCCTTTACATTTGGTATTCCTTCAGCAGATGTCATTCATCGCTTAAAGGACAATGACGTTTATGTTATCGGCACAGCTACTACATTAGAGGAAGCGAAACGTGTAGAACAAGCGGGCATGCATGCTGTTGTGATTCAGGGTGGTGAGGCTGGTGGTCATCGTGGTTCCTTCACTGAACCAATGCAATTAATCCATTTGCACGATTTACTGCAGCAAGTAGTAGGACAAATTTCTATTCCAATTATTGCGGCTGGAGGTATTGTAACAAAAGAAGCTGTCGAAAAAGCACTAGCAATGGGTGCACAGGCAGTTCAAATTGGTACAGCTTTATTAGTGGCTGATGAGTGTGAAATTACTCCACTCTATAAAAATGCCGTGCTTCAATCAAAAGCACAGCAGACGACCATTACTCATGCGTTTTCGGGTAAACCAGCAAGAGGCTTAGAGAATGCTTTTACGGAACGTATGAAGGATGCTGTTGTAGCACCATATCCATTGCAAAATGATTTAACGACAAATATTCGTAAAGAAAGTGCAAAACAAGGAAATGCCGAATATTTATCAATGTGGATGGGCGAAAATAGCTATTTAGTGAAACAAACAGGCTCTGTGAAAAGCATTGTGGAAAAATTACTTTAATTCATAAATATCTTAGATCTCTATACATATGTATGGAGGTCTTTTTTTTTGGCTAGCGACATATATTGCTGTACACGAGGGGGCGTATGAATGGAATTACAAGACGTATTAAGGGTCGCTGGAGTGGGACTAGTAGTTGCGCTTCTTCATGTTTTCTTTGATCAAACAGGAAAAAAAGAATTTTCCTTTTTCCTTTTTTTCATTGCCTATTTATATATGACAGCGGAATTACTGCGATTTTTGCGTCTATTTTTCAGCGAAATCCTTACATTCTTTCAATGGTTGACCTCTTCCGGGTAGTGTAAATGGAAATTGTCATCGTAGCTGTTGTCATGCTGCTTTTATTAATGCTTATAAAAGAAGTCATACAGCCACTCCATGCGCTAATTAGTGTGATGTTTTCGTTTTTGCTGTTTGGTATGTTCTTCTCGACACTCCTATTGCCATTCATCAAGCAATTACTTGAGACGCTAGCTTTTTTGCCTTATGCGAAAGCCATTGTGGTAAGTGCTAGCCTTTTTTATATAGGGCAATGGGTGTCTATGTTACTTGTAGAACAAAACTATAAAGTACTCGGGAATATTGTCTATGATGGGGTCAAGATTGTCATTTTAGTGTATTGGTTTAAAGAATTTTTGGCTGTTTTACAGGAGGTGTCGGCCATTTTACAACGGCTAAACTAAGGGGCGAAGACATTGCTAGAGCAAATACTTTCGTTTTTAATTGATCCATTTTTTCTATTGCTGAAGATGACACTTATTTTATGTGGCTACGTCATCATTTTTTTGATTGTCAATCTGATGTTACCAGACTTTGAAAAAGGGACAAGAATACTTTTTTTTCTTATTGTGATCGCAACAATAGGACCTGTCGTTGTGAATTCATTTACATTAATTGACGAAATAGCACAGGGACTTGCCCACATATTCACTGCATTTTATCCCATTCTTACTTCAAGCTTTCTTTTATCAAGCAGTATTACAGCAATTGCTTCTTGGCAGCCTTTTTTACTTTTCTTTGTACAAGTCTTAACGATTATTAGTAGTAAGTGGCTTATTCCAGGAGTGCTTTTTGCCATTGTTTTTGATGTTTGCAGTGTTATTGTCAAAGAAATTTCGTTTACGAGAATTGCCGAATTAATTCGTTTTACCATTATGAGTATCGTCTCTTCATCTGTTATTTGTTACATTATTTTAATGTCGGCGAGTGGTGTTGCGGCATTTAGTGTCAGCGCAGCTGTTTCAGAGCCTGTGAAGAAATTAATAGAGGAAAATATTCCGGTTGTTGGTTCCTTTATCGTGGATAGTTTTTCGATGTTCCAGCATATGACGCAATTTACTTCCTCTATTGGTAGTATTTCTGCGTTTATAGCGGTAATTACAGTGGCATTCATACCAACAGTTCAGCTTGTTGTCAGTGCGTATTCTTTGAAATTGTTAGCTGCAATTTTAGAGCCAGTGGCCTTTGATGATATTTGTAGACTACTAGATCATGTTAGTAAATCTCTATTTACATTATGTGCTGTATCGTTTCTAATTGCTTTTTCATTTATGTTTACTTGTTTTTTCCTCATCGTTTTTGTACAAGTTATGGCCGGGGGGAGATAAATTGATTCTTTTATTGGCAATGCTCTTTATTTGTCAGATATTTGTGTTTCTAACAGAAGATAAAGAAATAATTTCACTCACAAAGCTTGTCATTACATTACTATTTTTACAATTGCTATTAAAGATTCCATTTATCAATTCATAGGAGGAAACAAGCGTACATACACTTGAAAAAGAGAAGATGAAAGGAGGCAATGTACAAGTGATGTGGAAAAGAAACAAAAAAAAACAACGTCATTTATAATCTTAGTGCTTATTGCCGCCTCCATGGGAATTTTCATCATTTTACCAATGTATCAAACGAATACAACGAATGATCGAGTTTCACCGATGACCAATGAAGAAAAACTTGAGAAGACACTTAAGGCTATGCAAGGTGTTGGGGAGGTTAAAGTATATTTTTATTACGGAGAGATGACTGATGAGAAGGATGAAAATAAGCTATTCAGCCAATATTTTCGTGGGACTGAACAAGGCACGAAAGAGGTAACAGGGATGTTGATAGTTTCAGAAGGAGCATCAGATATCTTTGTGAAAAATGAAATTCGTGCTGTCGTTAGTCAAGTAATGCAATTGCCGATTCATCGAATTATTATCGTTCCAATGGAAAATAAGGAGGAAAAGTAAATGCGCGTACGTAGAAGAACAGTTTGGTTTATGACATTATTAAGTCTAGTAGCGGTTATTTCAGTGTATTATTTGGTTGATCCAGCTAAACAGTTTAATGGACTAACTATTTTCACAGATGATGCATTACAGCAAACTGCAGTAACGGGTGTGACTGATCAAGAAGCAACGAAAGAAGGAGAGACGAAGGAAGTATCTTCTCCAAGTCATTTATTTGAAGAAATGCGCATGCAAGTTAGTGATGAAAGAAGCCAGCTTCGTTCACAATTAGAGCAGAAAATCGGTTCACAAGATTACTCAGCAGAAGAAAAAAATGAGGCATATAATGAGATGGACGGTCTTATTAAACAAGAATCCGCAGAAGCAATGCTAGAAATGCTTATTAAATCTTTAGGCTACTCAGATGCATTTGTGAAAGCAGATGGCGATAAGGTATCCGTAACTGTTATGGCGGAGGAGCTATCAAAATCTCAAGCAAATGAAATCATTTATTTGGTAAGAACAGAGATGGAAGGCGCAAATGACGTTCAAGTAAAATTCAGTGCAAATAATAACTATTAAAAAGAGAAAGAAAAAGATGAAGATTCTGTTTATTTAATAACATTGTTATATATCAGCGTAATGAAAAGGCTTTCGTTTAGTAAAAGAAAGCCTTTTATGTGCGCCCGGCATGCGTATGAACTATAGGGTGCAAGTCCCGAACCCCG
>NZ_JARVRU010000019.1:0-19828 GCF_030209535.1 Lysinibacillus sp. fls2-241-R2A-57 | reverse complement strand
CTTCCGCGGGTATTCTCCTCCTCCGCGCGGGTATTTACCTCGCTTCCGCGGGTATCCTCTCCGCGCGGACATTTCCTTCGCTTCCGCGGGTATTCTCCTCCTCCGCGCGGGTATTTACCTCGCTTCCGCGGGTATTCTCTTCCTCCGCGCGGGTATTTACCTCGCCTCCGCGGGTATTCTCCTCCTAACTATAAAGAATTAAAATATAAATTGCAGTCGATTGAGTACACGCTTTAAAAAGTATTGTTGTTCACTTTGCTTTGTTCGTATATCCAGGGCTACATCTGGGTCATCGGTTATGACGCCATTGACATTTTTCTCGATAAATTCTTGTAGTGAATGATCTTTATTCAATGTCCATACAAACAAATCAATTTTTTGTTGCTTCAGCTCTGCGATTAGCTGATCTGTTATCCAAGATTCCTCAAGTGAAATAAAATCTACAGTTTCAACGATAGGTCCGATATTTAATGCATAGACAATGCCAACACGTAAGTTCGGCGCCAATTTTTTTAGTTGTGCCATCATTTGTAGATCTGAAGACTGCACATAGTACGTATCGAGTACCTTATAAGTTTTTAGCTTTTCTACTAACTTGGGCAATACATCTTCCGTTTCTTTCCCATGAACTTTCAATTCAATCAGCAAGGCAACGTCGAGAGCCTTTGCTACTTCAATAAAATCATCTAATGATGAAATTTTATCGTTAAAGCCATTTGCGTGAATCGTCAGCGTCTTTAATTCTCCGAGCGTCATATTGGCTATGACCCCATTTTTACCTGTCAATCTTCTTAATGTTCGATCGTGGAAAACAACGAATTCTCCATCAGCTGTTTGCTGAATATCAACCTCGATTAAATCTGCTCCAGCACTCGCTGCACTTACAAGACCACTAATCGTATTTTCAACATTACCAGCCGTATAGCCCCGATGAGCAATAATTTTTGTATTTGGTGCATAGACGCTTTTCTCAAGCGAAATAGTGTTCATGAAACTTAATACGATGAATATAATCAAAATAATGAAAGACAATGGCTTATAGCGCCTTTTTTTATACTTCGGTGTAAACTTTAACTTACCTAAAACAGTTGTATTATAAGTAATAGCTACCATTACTTGTGAAAATGTTGCTTGTAGTAAACTAAGTAGCACCACGAAGACCATTTCTAAAAAAGCAAGCGTCATCCCTGCTGTAACAAGTGCTGCACTTGGCATAAAACGCTCTAACAGATAGAGCGGCGAGGTGCTTATAACCATAATTCCTAGCATTACGAGTAAATGACCTGCTAAAAGCATGCCAAACACTACAAGCAGTACAATCAGGCCACGTCTTGAAAAATGCCAGCTTTGTTTTAATGAACGAATTATAGATATCTTCGGTTGGATTATAAAAATCGGCAATGTCAAAATACTACGAATACCTATTATTACAAAAATACTCACAACAGCAGCATAGAGTAGCCTGCCAGAGAGACTGCTCATAATTTCATCTGTTAAAAAATGTGGAAGAGTGATTATTTGAGTTAACGTTAGCGGTAACATAAATGATGCTAATGGTAGTAATAAAGCAATATAGACAACTAAAAAAAGAACTTGCACACTAAAAAAAGAAATGACTTTACGGTTGAGCTGCTTCCATATGTGTAAAAATCGATAACGAATACCCTTTTGTTGGTGAAAGGCCATTAAAAAAAGAAAGCCCATTTCATAATAAATAAATAACAAAATAATCATGATTAAAAGAATGATCATAGAGATGACAAAAGGATGCGCAAAAAAGCTTTGAATATTTTGCTCAGTAATATGTGTATAGCCTGTTACTTTTAGCATTAGCTTCAATACGATAGTTGTCACCGGCATCATTAATAAAAACTGAAATAACCTCATCAGTGCAAAGACCTGTAGATAATCAATGCGATATATATAAATATTGTAGATGGCTTGTCGCATTACTTGTCCCGCTTTATGCATTCACTCACCCCAGTCAAACTATCGTATACCCTATCTTAAACATGTTTGCATTTTTTATAAGCTCTTCCTTTATGATATGTTAAGCCGTTTGATTCAAATTACCTTCAGCACTATAAATACAGTTTGTCCCATATAATATGCGAGGAAAAATAATAAGATTTGTGTATTTATGATGTTTAAAAATATTTTCTTGAAACTTTTTAATATGGAACTCAGTAAATAATAGTATCGCTACAATTTGAAGGGGCCAAATATTTATGAGTCAAATAATTTTTAACTTCGGAGATATCATTAGTACAACCGTATTTCTTGTTATTTTCTTCATCATATTTTTCGTGATGATTAATATGATTAAAAAAATGAAGTCTACAGCTCCCTTGCCTCCACAGCAAACACTTCAGCAAAAAGTAGATGATTTATCATCACGAGTTAAAAGTCTAGAGCAACAAGTGAAAGATTTATCCCGCATTAACGGGCAGAAAGACAGTAGATCCTAAAACACGGGGGAAGGTATCATTACAGCCTATCCCTCTCTTTTTGTGGAATCACAAAAAAAACCGCTGTAAAGTTTATTCTTTACAGCGATTTATAAACGATTCGGCCATCAACAACCGTATATGTTACTTTAACTTGTGGAATGTTTTCGATATCTATTGTAAAAAGATCTTCCTCTAGAACCGTGAAGTCTGCTGCATAGTCCTTTTCAATCTTACCTCGAATATGGTCTTGCGCTATTATTTGTGCAGCTCCTACGGTATAGAGCTTTACTGCTTCAAAGCGTGAAACTTTCTCCTGTGGATTGTAGCCATCATGCAGCTCTCCAAAATTTCTTCTAGTCACTGCAGAATAGATGCCGTACAAAGGATTTGGCACTTCAATCGGGGCATCGCTGCCACCTGCAACAACTAGCTCACGATCAAGCAGCGATTTTAACGGGTGCAAGCCTTGTGCTCGTTCCTTCCCTAGTCTAGCTAGTTCTGCTGCATATTCTCCCTGCACAAACTGCGGTTGCATATCCACTGCAATTGGTAGTGATGCAAGTTTTTCTAATATACCTTCATCAACTAAACTACAATGAATAACACGATCTAATTGACCCTCACGTGGTGGATAGGCTGCAAATACTTCTAAAATCGTTTCGATGGCTAAATCTCCAATGGCATGCACCGCTACTGTTTGTTCATGCTGACGAGCAAGTTGAACATATTCCTTTAATTGCTCTGTTGAATGTACAAGCATACCGCAATTGTCTAGCTCATCACAATACGGTTCACGTAAGGCAGCAGTACGTCCCCCAAAGGCACCGTCGATAAAGATCTTCATTGCACCAAATTCTAAATAGGGAGAAGATGTTTCTTGCATGTTCGCAACTTCCTCAAATACCGTATGATGTTGTAATAAATGAACTTTAAATGATTGCTGTACCTCGACAATCTTTTGAAAAGCATTTATTGGTTGAATCGGTGGCCCGTAATAGCTTAAATCTTCAGAATGACCACCTACTAAACCGAATGATTGCAGCGATACTACTGCTTTCTCAAGCGCATCCTCAATATATTCAGGCGTAATATGTGGCATGTGGTTAACAATCAAATACAAGGCAGCATCCTTTAATACACCTGTTAGACGTCCATCCACCTTATCAATCACGCCTCCCTCTGGTGAAGGGGTATCATTTGTTATGCCTGCAAATGCTAATGCCTTAGAATTAGCTAAGATTAAATGGTGACAACTTCGTTTAATAATGAGATGTGCTTCACCCAGAGCATCAAGCTCCGACAATGTTGGGAAAATAGGATCTTCAAATTGTGTCTCATTAAGCCCTATTGCGATCACCCATTCATTCGCGTGAACTTCAATCATCCGTTCACGAATAATTGCTAGTAGCTCGTCCTTACTTTGGACGTTCGATACATCAATATGCTTTAATTTTTCCCCATAGCCAATAATATGTAAATGACTATCGACAAAGCCTGGGTACATCACATTCCCTTGTAAATCTTGAATAGAAGCAGCAAGTGGCGACAAGCTATCTACTGAGCCTGTCGCCACAATTTTCCCATCTTCTACAAGGACTGCTTCAACTGTTTCGCCAACTTGCGCCATCGTGTAAATTGTTCCACCTGTCCATAACGTTGCCAAAACAATTCTCCTCCTATGCAATCGCTTCTATTAAATGTGCACTTTCTAAACGTCGACGAACAATTACGCCAACCCATGCTGCTAGAACAGCTTTTAAAATACCAACAACGATAAATGGTGCCACGCCGCCCATAAATGCTGCTGTCCAACTTAAGTCTCCTACAACTTTTAACCAAACCGTTCCAAATGCTAATGTCACAACCATCCCAATCAGGTTAGCAATAATAGCGTGGAAGATCGTAATGCCAAATTTATCTAAGTATAAGCCCATAATGATTGCTGTAACTAGGAAGCCAACAATATAGCCACCTGTTGGGCCAACCAAAATTGCAAATCCTCCCGACATACCACTAAATACAGGAAGACCTACTGCGCCAAGTAAAATATATATCAGTACTGAAAACGTACCAAGTCTTGTCCCTAAAATCGTAACGATTAAGCCTACTGCTAATGTTTGTCCTGTAATCGGTACAGGTGAAAATGGTAATGGAATGCTCACTTGTGCTAACACTGCGATAATCGCTGCACCAAATGCCGCCAACACATAATTATATGTACTACTCTTTTTCAAACTAAATTGCCTCCCTTTGTGCGTTAACTCCACGTATAAATAAGTTAACACAACGATAAAGCAAATGATAACTGTTGTCAATCTATTTTGAAATATTGCTATAGTAAACTAGCAATTTCTTTTCATAAAGGCCATTACCAAAGTGGTGTATTTATAGAATCGTCAACTTATAATTCAAACAAATAAAGGGTTATTTGATCAGATGTGGATCTTCACCAAAACGTGTGGTTGATTTCCGCTGCGTGCGTGCGTCGAGCCGCTTTCTCCGCTGATGTCGATGCCGCTACGTTGCATTACGCATTCGCACACAAAACATTCGTTGTTGCTGTCGCTACGCTTTCGCACAGATAAAACAGTTGTTGCTGTCGCTTCGCATTCGCACAGAAAACATTCGCTCCATGCAGGGTCTCGTCTGTCTCGCTTTCCCGCTGGAAGCTTTGCTCTGCAACGAAAGCAAAGCGACCGGAGCACTCAAGTAGCCCTACGCTACAATCAGTTAAAATTGGAATACATTAGCAAAACAACAACTAAAAAACCCTTATATGTAGCTCAATAATAATCCTATTTTTTCCTAATCAACACACCTATTATTTGATGAAACAAGAAAATCTCACGAACCATATAAAATCAATTCCAATTAAAGGTTATCAAAAAATAATGGCTCATCACCATAGCGTGTAATTTATTTCCGTTCGACTGGGCGCTTTCTTAGGGGCGTCCGGTCGGAAAGAAGATCAACCTATAATTAACAAATGTCATCCACAACTTTTGGTGATGTCCCAAAATAGTGTAATATGATTAGTCGCATATGCATATTGAATGTACGAATCGTCAACGATCTGCAATTTACGTTAGTTTTTTGACCACAATTAGTCCATTAAGATTGGAAGTGTTCTGAAAAAGGCCCGTATCCAAAAAAATGAAGAATGGGTAATTTAGCCCCCAACACAAGCGAGCAAGCGGCAGAAATTGTACCAGAATGTTTTAATTTCCAGAAAAATATAGGTTGCCACATTTTGGCTTATATGATAATCTACAGAAGTATTTTTCCATTATTAAGGAGGTTATTTATGAAAAGTGTTGGTATCTTGTTTTTAATTTTAGGGTTAGGTGCATTCATACTGCCGTATTTCGGTCTACAATTCAAAGTATTTACCGTTTTTGGCAAAATTTTTGGCGGAGGCGAAACCATTGCCGAAATTGCTCTTGCATGTATCGGCGCCGTCCTATTAGGCATTCATTTATTTAAAGGAAAGAAGGACAAGTCGTCCGCTGCGTAAGAACACATGGTTTGGGAGGAAGCTATTTTTGAAATCTTGGATTGCAAAACTATTAAAATCAGTAACTATTATGACTTTTATTATGACGGTGTGTGCGGCTCCCGCATTCGCCGAAGAGACGTTGAATTGGGTAGAAGGTGGACAGAAAGTCGACGTGGGAACCAATTTAGCGGAACTGCAGTTAGGCAACGAATTTATTTTTCTTGATGAAGAAAATACAAAAAAGTACTTAACGCAGAACGGAATGGAAGCGAACGGATCAGAAATCGGTGTGGTTTTCCCAAAGGATGAAAAACAGACTTGGGCAGTTTATTTCGAATATTCTGAATCTGGGCATATAAAAGATGACGAGAAAACGGAAATCGATGCTGACGCCTTGCTGGAAAGCTACAAAAAAGGCACGGAAGAAATGAATAAAGATCTCAGTCCTGAAAATCAGTTATTCGTTGATGAATGGGATGTCGCTCCGTTCTACGACAACGACTTACACAGTTTATCGTGGTCATTATTGGCACATGATTATCAGGACAACGGTGTTATTAACTACAATGTGCGCCTTCTAACGCGCGAAGGCTATATCTCGGCGATACTCGTCTCAGATCCGGCGAATTTGCAGGCGGACCGTATAGTGTTTAACAACAAGATCCTGTCGCAGTTTAACCTAAAGCAGGGCCAACGATATGAGGATTTTGACAGCAAAACCGATAAAGAAGCTGAATTCGGATTGACTGGATTAATTCTCGGAGGCGCGGGTCTGGCGGTTGCTAAAAAAGCAGGTTTGTTTGCTGTGCTCATCCCTCTATTGAAGAAGTTTGGTATCGTGATTGTGATAGCTGGCGGCGCGATTTGGGGATTTGTTCGCAGAAGAATCGGATTGAAGAAAGCGCAGTCGGAGGAACAACCGACACAATCAGAGCAACCGGAGCAACCTGCACAATCGGAACAACCGTCACAAGACGAAAACAAGGAGATTGACAAGCAGAAAGTTTAATTGGCAGAGGAATAACTGCTAAACGTTTCGCAGATGTGGTTATCAAATTGTCCGAAAAATCTCAATAATCAAAACCCCTCTTGATCGCTCGATAGCCGAGTGATTAGGAGGGGCTTTTCATATCGTTTTTTCATTTAAAGAAGAGTCTTATAAATATAAGCTGCGCAAGTCCGAATCCGGTTGCGATTAACACTTGAAGCATGAACGAGTGTTTCAGCACGTATTTGCCGATTCGCGTCGTTCCTGTACGGTCCACTGCGATAACGTTTGGATAATTCGAAATGAAGAAGAGCTGTAACTGCCAGGAACATGACAATGAGTGCGGCAGTAAAATAATTACCAAAGCGGATCGTTCATAGGGTCATCTTCTTGTAAATCAAATACATATGGTGCTAGTAGTCGATAATAAATAAAAGCACCAGCTAAAAAGAAAATTGTCCCGATTGAAATATTATCAAAAACTATATGCATAAAAACCATAAGAGGAATAGGAAATGTTAAAATACCACCCATGTTAATAGATTTTCTTGTGCGATATTGTTTTTTTCCACAATAAGGACATTCGAGTTGTCCATTTTTCCGGTACATTTTTCGAGATTGCTTCACTGACCATGTTTCGCCACACTCAATACACACCGGTAGGCCATATCCCTTTTTGATTAACACACGTTTAATAATAAAGGAAATCCCTACCAAAAAGCTAAAAAGCAATATACCTTTTACTAAATCGTATTGTAAAAATGTCCAAATACTCCATGTATCCGCTTCTTGTTTTAAGCTCGCAGCCTGATGACTTCCTGTATGTTGGTCTTTATTCTGCGATAATAAATAACTAAAACCAATCACAAAAATCGTAAACGTTGCAAGCACTACACGGTATTGCCACGGATTACTTTTTCTTCGCTCACTTTTACTACGAGCTTTTTGTGCAATCATTTGTTTTCGCTCTTCTGAGAGTTTTACATCTTGAAGTTCTTTTAGCACATCTTCTTTAAATTGATTCATGGCGTAACACCTCCCAATCATAGTCACCGATAGCTACTGCAAGCTGTTTTCTAGCACGTTGTAATCTAGTGCGTACTGTTGCTTCCGGACAACACACGAGCTGTGCAATTTCCACTGTTGTCATATCCTCAAAATAATAGAGAATAAGGACTTCTCTGTATGCCATAGATAATGTAAACAAAGCTTCCACAAGCTCTTGTTTTGTGGACTTTGCAAGAAATTCTTTTTCAGGTGTAACTGCTGTCGTACGTCCTGTTATTTTTTCAAATAGTGCCAGCCGTTTGCTTTTCCAGCTTCGCAAATAATCATGGCTTCGATTGACCGTCATTTTTACTAAATATGTACGTAATGATGATTCTTGCCGAAATTGTTCCTGCTTTTGATAAAAGGCGATAAACACATCCTGCACAATGTCCTCAGCTGTTGCTTCATTTTTCACATATAAATAAGCAACCTTTAGTAAATAGTCACCGTGCTCAGCAATAATTTTTTCGATATTCATTGTTGTCCTCACCTTCTTTCTAAACTACTGACGGACGTCACTTCATTTCCGATTCATTTTTTAAAAAAATTTTTTAAAGAAAAGAATCTGCAAAATTCCAACGACAATTCGCTGAAATAAAGCAGATTCTTAACTAGGTTTTTCAATCCAATTTTATAATCCTTGAGTATCTTCGTTTCTTTTGTATTCCAAAATATCTCCTGGCTGACATTCTAATGCCTCGCAAATTGCCTCTAAAGTTGAAAAACGAATCGCTTTTGCTTTTCCATTCTTCAAAATAGAAAGATTAGCCATCGTAATTCCAACCTTCTCCGAAAGCTCTGTTACGCTCATTTTCCTTTTAGCTAGCATCACATCAATATTAATTATCATTGCCATATTATTCACCTCAGACCGTTAAATCATTTTCTGATTTTATATCTATGGCATTTTTCAAGAGCTTTTGAAGAACTGCAGCAAAGACTGCAATTACAAACGAAGCAAAAATAATGACCATTCCGATTACAATAATACCCGGAGCGTCGTCTATATCCGCCATGAGATAAAATAGAGGCATGCCTATCACATACATGCTACTGATAATGATTGCACAATATTTTATATTTTTTAAAGCTCTAACAGACAAATCCGAAAAAGCTTCATTCTTGTCAATATAGCTTAAAAGTCTTAAAGCCATATATAAGGCTACGAAAAACACTATCGCTGTTACATATACACCAATTAAAGTGGGATATTGTAAATAAGCTAACTTTGGATAATGCTCTGCTGCTTTAATAGAGAACCAAGGCAACCAAAATATACACAAAGCAAGAACCGGAATTCCTATAAGAAAAACAGCAATCTTTAAAAAGAGTGTTTCTCGTTTCATAAAAAGCACCTCATCTATTTATTGTCAATTAGAACTTAACACAGTATTTATCGTTTCACAATAATCTTTTATTCATTTTAACGATATTATTATCGTTTGCATAAATTTCATCAAGTGTATCGATTAACCATTTTTATCAGCCCTAATTAATTTGAAGGCTCTGATTTCCACTACGGGCTACTCGCTTTCTTACGGCGAGCGTCGAGCCGCTTCGTTGCCGCTGACACTTCGTTTTCGCGCAGATAAAACATCGTTGCTACCACTACTTTACACTACGCTTTCGCATGGAAAACATTCGCTCCGTGCAGGGTCACTTCTGTGACGCTAATCCCCAAGGAGTCGCTCAGTGGGAACGAAGATCAACTTATTTACATGGCATATGGTTTACCAAATGAAGAATTTTCAGTTGAGGAAATTTGGGAGCAAGTTAGTTTTATGGAGCAATATTTTGATGCAGTCATCGAAATAATTAAATAAAAATTTCATGAGTTTCCGAACTCCCAATCCAATAATGAAAAGTTTTTTTCACAGAAAAAAATGGAGAGTTTTCTTCTCTCCAAATTAAGTCTAACTTTTGGGGTTCAGCACCACATTAGGCATGCCCCTTTTCTATTATCTACTATTTCCCACTTCACTATAATGGTTATAGATTGTTATTTGGTTTCGTCCATTACGCTTTGACGTATAGAGTGCTTGATCCGCATTTTGAATTAGTTCCTCAACTTCTGTAATGTGCCCTATTTTATTTGTACTTACGCCAATGCTGAATTCCAAATGAACGACCTCATCATTCATTGTTAAGAACAGAGGAGTTAATGTTTGATAGAGATTTTCCGCCATCGTTTGAACAGCTTCGCCCTCCTTTAATTGGATAAGGACAATAAACTCATCTCCTCCAAAGCGGGCGACAATCGATTCAAACCGATGAAAAAATTCCTTTAATGTAGTTGCAGTAATCGTCAATGCATCATCCCCAAATAAATGACCATTTGTATCATTAATTGTTTTAAAATGGTCTAAATCAATCATCAATAGCGCTAATTGCTGATTTTCTGTTAAAGCTTTTCCTACCATTTTCTCTGCCTTCTCATCAAAATAACGACGATTATAAATATTCGTTAAAGGATCAATATAAGAAGTTTTTTCTAATTGCTTCTTCTGGTCATTGTATTCCATCTCAAATAACACATGCGTATAATTTTCCCTCTGGATTTCCAGTAAAATATTTATATATTCCTTTTGTATCGAACATAAGACAATTTTGTTACCTTGCTCTTCTATTAGTTTCACTAAAGAATTGTAGATGGTTTGAAGCAAAGATAAATCATTATTTTGTAAAGCATAGTGCTTCGACTTTTGATACCAATCTATTGCCTCGCCAATGCGTCCTTGTTTTTCACAAAACAAAGCATATGCATTCATAACCTCCAATTGCACCTTGGAATATGGTGGTTTCTGAACCGTCTTCAGCAGCTCTTGCAATATTTCATTTGCTTCATCAAATTCCCCTAACCAAATTTGTGCAACAGCTAAGTTTGTTTTGGGATGAATAATTCCTGTATAAGGATTGTCATACTTCCTCTCAAAAGCATTAGCGTAGTATAGGCTCTTTAAAGCAAACTCTTTTGCCTTATGATAACTTCCCAATGAAATTTCTAAATCACTTAAATTATTATAAATTTTCCCCATGCTTTCTATATGCTGAATACGCTCAGCAATATTTAGTCCCTTGATCATAATTTCTTCTGATTTCTTTAAATGACCAAATGTCCCCCAGTAAATGGACGCTAAAATATAATGATGGATTAAATCGATATCATCACCATATTGAAAGGTTAATTCACGATATTGCTCAAGCACACTAATGGAAACTTGTAAATCACCTGTTTGAAAATAGCTTGCACAGCGATAACGTAATAAAAGGATTGCTTTTTTATACATACCAAGCGCAATGGCACTTTCTATTGCAGTACTACTTAATTCTATATATTCTAAAAAGCGATTTGCGTTATATAATTCATTTAGCGTAATCCATAATTCTTCAAATTCTTGTGTGTTCATACCGCCCCTCCTTATATTACCCCTCACTTCTTTAATACTATCTTCATGTGTAATATATTACAATTCTTCAGGCTCATTTTTTTCAAATTACTGAGCAAATTTTACCTAATAATAACATTTAATGATTAATTTATCCTAATAATTTTATTCAATCTGTACAATTACTATAGTTTGCTAACAAAAACAAGCCTCTTCTAATAGAGACTTGTTAAGATTCTTCAATACCTAATATCGCCTTTAACTCTTGTGATTTTTTTTGACTAAAATGTACAGCACCGTATTCCAGCTTATGCACATATAGTGATTGACCGTAACTATTCCAGACATCTACACGTACTCCCTCTAGCATAAATGTATAATCTGGAGGGTCTTTCATATCTTCTGGGGGCTGCCACTCCGTTTGATGAAAGAATTGAATGAC
The DNA here is from genome assembly GCF_030209535.1 of Lysinibacillus sp. fls2-241-R2A-57. NCBI lineage: Bacteria > Bacillati > Bacillota > Bacilli > Caryophanales > Bacillaceae > Lysinibacillus > Lysinibacillus sp. fls2-241-R2A-57. The sequence continues at coordinate 8,016 of NZ_JARVRU010000019.1, read as the reverse complement.
TTCCTGTTCATTTTGGATGTTGAGCTTAGTAGTAACTGTTGGATCAAAAATCTCCACATTGTTTAATGAGCCGTAGTGTGTGACTTTTCCACCTTCTTCAATTGATTCATTGCTTTTTGAATCTAAACGGACATAATCGCCTTTCTTAACGGGAAAATCATCTAATACCGGATACCAAGTAGCATTTTGATATTTTTTCATAATTTGTGCTTGAGTAAGTATTTCTAAGTCTTCTGGAATAGCTCCTTCAACAAATAGAAAGGCATTGGATTCTACTTTTATGACTGTACCTATATACATAATTCCATGTGAACTACTTGAACTATTCTTAATTCCTTGTTGCTCCTGAAACGCTTTTGCCTGCTCTGCAAAATGCTTATTAAAATAACGGAGTGCATCTTCGGCGGCAATTTGTTGTACCAAACCGTTCGGAAAAGTTGGATATTTATCTAAATAAAAGGTACCAAGCTTTTTTTTAGCTGTATACATCGGTAACAGTGGCTCAATATACGTCTTAAAATATTTTTTGATTCCCTTCTCTTTAAAAAGATCAGCGTATTCAGGTAATTGTTTTAGCATCGCAAGATTGTCATAGTGCTCCTTCCTCGTAGCCTCTAACTCTGCCTCAGAATATTGAAGACCTAGTGACTGTGCATAATAATAAGTGGCCATTAGCTTCTTGTATTTTTCATAAGCCTCTTCTGTATAAAACTCCTCGTCTTGTTCGCCCCAATAGATGCGCATAGTATTTTCAAAATGTGCAAGCTGTGTATCGTTAAACAAGTTTGCCGATTGTTTCGTTTCTTTATTCAATAGTTGCACTATGATAAATCCAAAGAAGCATAACGTCACAATCGTCGTTAATAACGCGAAACGAATGGGTTTTTTCGGTTTAATATCATGCTGCTGAAAGACACGTTTTTTAACACGTTCTTTACTCGCTACCATATCTCCTGCAACTTTCACCAATTCTTTTTGCCATTCATTCATGTCCAAGCACCTCCCATTCCTCCTGCTTTAGATGAGACTTTAGGGCTTCTCTTGCCCTTCGAAGCCTTGTTTTAACAGTGTTTTCTGCAATACCTAGAACCTGTGCTATGTCGGCAATTTTCATTTCTTCATAGTAGTAAAGAATTATTGGCTCTCTATATAATAATGGCAGTTTTAAGATAGCTGCCCCAATATGTGATCTTTCCTCCGCTTCAATCAGTGCATCGCGCTGTTTATTAGCCTTCACCGGAAATATTTTCTCTTGTAAAATTAATTTTTTATAATGCCAGCTTTTTAAATAATCCTTGCTTTTATTAATCGTTAACGTCGATAAATAAGCACGTAGCTGTCCGCGTTCCTCATAATCATGCTGAGAAAATTTTATAAAAACCTCCTGCACGATATCCTCTGCCGCGTGCCTATTTTTCACGTAAAAATAGGCAAGACGCAATAAATGCTCTGCATGTTCATCCATAATTTTCTCAAGTATGCCTTCCACCTCCCCCTCTTACACTATAAACGACTGCCAATAAATGACCGTTTCACATATTTCCGAAAAATTTTAATAAATCATATTGACCTTGGAGCATACTCCAATGTTAGGATAAATTCAGGAGGTGCTCACATGCATATCAAACAGTTTGCAGCTAAATATAATTTATCTACTGATACAGTGCGTTACTATGAAAAAGAAGGATTACTACATCCAAATAAACAGGACAATGGCTATCGAGTGTACGATGTCACTTGTGAACATACTATTAAATTTATTTTAGTATTAAGACAGCTCGGCTTCACATTACAAGAAATCAAACAACTACTTACACTAGAACAAATGCCTGTTTCAGATTCATGCAATCAAGAAACGGTTCAGCTATTCTCTGCAAAGATCACTCACATTGAACAGCAGTTACTTTTTTATCAGCAGGCACTCCAATCCTTACAGATCACTCAAACATTAATGGCTGAAGGAAAATATGCGGAAAATAAAATGGTCATTGGCTCACTTATCGAGGATATGTATAACAAATTACAGGAAGGTCGTGGTCATCATGAAACTACGTAAAATTATCTCATTGGAATATTTAATAGCATTTTTAGGAAGTGTATTTTTCTACTGGCATTTCGAATTTTCGTTCCTTTATTTTGTATTGTTTTTATTACTACCTGATATAAGCATGCTAGGCTATATTGTCAACACGAAAGTCGGCGCATTATTCTACAATATTGGCCATAGTTTAGTTGTCCCAGTAATTCTCTTGATTATAGGCTTTGTTACTGTATCGACACCGCTTCTAATGGCTTCTATTATTTGGCTAGCCCATATATTTTTAGATCGTGCACTAGGCTATGGATTAAAATATGATGAAGCCTTCAAGAAAACTCATTTACAGCAAATAGCTTAAGGTCGTATCGGCGGGGTTGGCTTTTTATCAGCGATTTTGACTCTTTTATCAGCGATGGGCGGGGTTTTATCAGCGATGTTCGATGGTTTATCAGCGATTCTGACTGTTTATCAGCGATGTTCGGCGTTTTATCAGCGATTTTGACTCTTTTATCAGCGATGGTCGGCGTTTTATCAGCGATTCTGGCTCTTTTATCAGCGGGGGTCGGCGTTTTATCAGCGATTTTGACTCTTTTATCAGCGATGTTCGATGGTTTATCAGCGATTCTGACTGTTTATCAGCGATGTTCGGCGTTTTATCAGCGATGTTCGGGGTTTTATCAGCGATTTTGACTCTTTTATCAGCGATGGTCGGCGTTTTATCAGCGATGAGCATTCTTATCAGCAGTTCTGTTCACTTTATCGGCGTTTATGTTCATCCTTTCAAAAGCCAATTTTTCGAAGGTTTAATATGGTATTGAATTTAGCTCTTCGCTTTCTCTTAGAGATTTGTGTGTTAATGGCTCTCGGGTATTGGGGACTACAAACTGGGAAAGGCATTTTCTTCAAGCTTTTACTTGGAATTGGAGCCCCTGTTTTAGTAGCAATTATTTGGGGTACTTTTGGTTCACCCAAAGCAGCGATACCCGCAGATGGAATTTTACATATTATTCTTGAATTAGGGATATTTTCTTTAGCAGTCATAGCTCTGTATGCTACAGGACGAACTCAATTAGCTTATGTATTTGCGATACTAATTATCATTAATCAGATTCTGTTGTCCGTATTTCATCAACGCTAAAAAATCCACGTTTTCAAAAGTGGATTTTTAGCTTTTATGAAGGCATGTGTATATCGTTGTAAGGTTAGCTTTAATACCGTTTACTCCCTTCCATTCCTTATACTCCTTCGATACATCAAACTCACAAACAAAATCTTCAAGTGACATTTTGTTTTGAAGAGCCTCTTTTGCACGTTGAATCATGAAAGATAAATAATCAATTAATGTATCACATAAAGTCATAGTAGCAACGCGACCATGACCAGGTACAATTATATTTATATCGATTTGTTTAATTCGCTTTAATATTGTCAAAAATTCCTCAGGATTATAGATCGGTACATGTAAATCCTCTGTCGCCAAATCACCCATAAAAGCTATTTTTTCTTTAGGTAGGTACATAAATGTATCACTAGGTGAATGTCCTCCGCCAAAACAATATAATTCCACTGTTCTATTTGCACCAGAAATAGTCAATTTTTCTTCAAACAACAGGGATGGTAAAACGATTTGTAATTGGGATAAATCATCCAACACCTTCGACATTTCTTGATATTGGTTAATTAAGCTTGCTTTTAAAATGTTATCTTCTGTTGAATCGATTTGATTTTTAAGCTGAAGCAGGTAATGATCCATGTTCTTCTTTTCCTTCTCATAATCTTCAACCTTATTTTTTTCATTACACAATTTCTCAGTTAAATATGTAGAAATAATCGTTGTATCTGAAAATTCTTGATTTCCAAAAACGTGATCTCCGTGATAGTGACTGTTAATCAAATACTTTACTTTCTTACCCGTTAAACTTTCAGCTTGGCGTCTTAATTCTCTCCCCGCAGAAGGAGTACTGAGTGAGTCAAAGACAAGAAGCTCTTCACCTAAATCAATTATTCCCGCATTACTCCATGCACCTTGACCTGGCTTAGCAATCGCAGCAAATATTCCGTCACATAAAGCATGCAAAGTAAAATAATCAGTTTCTACAATCTCACATTCCATTCACAACTCTCCCTAAAAGTTTTTACATATTATAGCATTTAAATTTGAAGTTGAATCAAGATAAAAAAGAAAGTGAATGGGACATAACTGGTCGAAACCTTAAAAAGCGCGAGAAATCAATTTTAGAAACGTTGATTTCTCGCGCTTTTCTTATTCCTCACATTAAATAAGTCGCTTAATCATCGTCTCATATAATGCAACAATTAATATGCCTCCAAATATAGGGATTAAAGAAGTAAAGCTAAAATAAAACCCCTCGTCATTGTATTGTCCTAAGAAATGAAATTGCAGCCATGAAACGTCATATGTTTCGCCTACACCATATAAAAAAACTGTACTAAATAAAAACAATGCGAGACATTTTATAAATTCATTTCTCTTCATACAATTCACCTCACTTAACGATGGTCATTTGTTTTGCATATGTGGCAAGGTCTTCAATTGTTAACTCAGAATCTCCAATAAAAATGGTGTATTGATAGCCGTTTTCCTGCCAGCTAATACTACGGAATTTTTTCTCATCCATTACAGTACCTTTTTGACCTCGGATGTCCATTTCTTTTTCACCAAAAATAGGCTCCACCTTAGTAGCATTACTATTTGCTTTAAAAACTGCTACTGAAATATCTTGCTGATCATTCTTTGAATAATTAAAGGTATACTCTGAACGATCTTCTATCCCTTTATCTAATGAAATACCTTCCAAAGTTAGTCCATTTTCTTCTGGCACCATTAAAAATTCACCAAGCTGTTCTTTCACTGTATCCAGTGTTACTGACTCAGATTCAGGTACACTTATATCTTCCACTTTTGCATCCTTTGGAATATCAATTGTAAATTGTGCATCATCAATTTTTGCACTGTCATCAAGTTTCGTATACTCTGTTGTCATTTTATTTCCGGCACTATTCGTTATTGTTTTTAATATTACCCATGTTTTTTTATCAACCCATACTTCTATATCACCTATTAAAGTATCATCTTTTTTAGCTTTCGCTACAATTTTATACGTATCTCTTCCAGCAATCTTCTCCTCTCCTGCAATTTTCACATCATGTGTATCCTTAATTGTGTTAAATAGCATTTCTAACTGATCTCTTTGTGATGGGAATTCATCTAACCCACCTTTGCTAATATCTATTTTATGAACAGTATTTTTAACAACATCATACATCATAACCTGTGAGCCATTGTTGACTGCGATGCTATGCTCACCATTTTCTGCTGTTGTCTCAATACGTCGTTTACCATCTTTAGTCCACTCTTTGATTTGAGCTTTTCCACCAGCCTCGCCCATATCCATTGTGTATTCACCGTAATAAGCAAGTGGTTCTTTCGTTTCCTGTAATGCATGATCAATAATTTCCTGTGGTGAATATGATCCCTCCGTATTACAACCTACTAAGCTAAACGTTAATGCGGCAACTAAGCCTGCTGCACGTAATGATTTTTTCCAATTCATTATGAAATCTCTCCTTTAAATGGTGGCAACCAGCATAGTACAGCTGTTCCATAGCCTTCTTTTGATATCAGCTCTACTGTCCCACCATGCTTTTCTATTATTTGTTTTGCAATATTTAAGCCTAGTCCAGTACCTCGCTCCCCAGCCTTTGTTCGTGCCGTATCAGCTTGGTACATTGGCTCAAATAACTTCTCAATATTTTCTTTATTTACACCTTGCCCGCTATTTTGCACAATAATATACATACCATCATGCTTTGCCAGTGCTGGCTTCATAAAATCAAAGCACCATATAGGACACTTCCCAGCATTTATGGCTGCTAAACCTATCGTTGTACTTATTTCTCCATAGCGCCAAGCATTACTTATTAAATTGTCGATCACACGTTGAAGCTGCTTCGGATGCACTGCATATAGCCCTTCTATGTCACAGGTAACTTCAAGTGTAAATCCTTGATTCTCACTTAGCTGCTCATAATCCGACAGTGCCATTTCAAAAAATTCTTCCCCATCTACTGTAATAAGTTCTAAACTATAGTTTGTAGATTGCAGTAACGTGTACATTAGTAAATCATCTAACATATGCTTCATCGTTTCAGACTTTGTTAAAATAATCTGTCGGTACTCGACTTGCTGTTCTTCTGATAATGCCTTGCTTTGTAAAGACTCAGCATATGCTTGAATAGCTGTAAGGGGTGTTTTCAAATCATGGGAAATACTTGCAATCATTAGCTCTTTTTGCTGTTGTTCAGCTTTTAAGTGAGTACGAGCAGTTTCTATTTCATCCTGCATCGCAAGAAAGGTTTGAGCAAGTTCACCAATTTCATCTTTTCTTGCCACTAAATTCGATTCCACATGCTCCCCCTTTGCAAAAGCACGCATTTGCCGCATCAGTTCATGTAACGGTCGATTTAATTTACGGTTAAGCAGCATCATTAATGCAAAATAAATTAGAAGAAATAATAGTATAGAGCTCGCTATTACAAGCCAAGAACGACTTTCTACACCTTTTACCCAATCCGTCCTAACTAATTGAATTTTATAAACCCCAAGCAATTCTCCATCTTGATAAACTGGTTCTTTATAAGTAAAGGCATTGTAGTTTTGCTTTAATTCATATAAGCCTTTAAAAACACTCTCTCTAGATTCATATTCCAATCTCAACGGATTTGAGGAATACAAAACAAAGCCAGATTTCGAGTAAAGTGTGATAGCGAGCTGATCGTTCGTTAGTGCTTCAATTCCTTTTCTATCCGCATTTTTCTTATAATGTACAGGATTTTCGAGAATCGATTTTACCTGATTAAGCTCTGTCAATTTTTCGAAATACTCAGCAACGTTTTTATCTTGATAATAGGCGTTAATCCACACATAAAGGCTATATGCACCTGCTATCGGTAAAATCATCACGATGAAAAAAGTGATGAGTAACCAAGTTTTAATTTTCATAGCGGTTCACCAATAAAGCGGTAGCCCTTGCCCCATACTGTCTGTATAAAATACGGGGTTTTGACTGGGTCTTTTAGCTTTTCTCGTAGTGCCTTTATATGAACTGTGACTGTATGTGTTTCAACTACGCTTGCCTGTTGCCAAATATGCTGATATAGCTCTTCTTTGGAAAAGGTTTGACTTGGATTTTTCGTAAGTAGTTTTAATACAGCAAACTCCTTCTGTGTTAAAGCAAGCTCTTCATCATCAAGGCGCACTGTTTCCTTTTGCCAATCAATCTTTAAGCCGTATGCAAAGGATGTAACATCTTCAGCGATTTCTTTTTTTGTATAACGTTTCCAGCGACGTAAGTGTGAGGCTACGCGCGCCTTTAACTCCTCTAAACTAAACGGTTTCGCTATATAATCATCAGCGCCCTGCAAGCCCTCAACCTTATCTGCCTCTTCCTTACGCGCACTCATCATTAAAATTGGTACATCACTTTCCCAGCGGATATTTTGACAAACCGTAAGACCATCCATCTCAGGTAACATCCAATCGACTAACACTAAATCGAACGAATCTGCTTGGAAATCAGCTAGTCCTTCAAGTCCTGTTGTTGCCCAAGTAACTTGATAACCCTCTTGTTCAAGCGTGTCCTTTACAATACGTCCAATCGCCGTATCATCCTCAATCAGTAATAGCTTTTCTTTCATCTGTTTTCCTCCTGTACTAACCTTACTATGTAAAAAGACATTTTTTCTGAACTTTATACTTTCTTTATAATTACCATAGATCTGGCTATACGTCGATTCTCCTTTTATATCCGTCGAGCCGAGCGAGCTATCCGTCGGGCTGGGCTGTCTTTCCGTCGCTTTGCCTTTTCTATCCGTCGGTCTGACCGATCTTTCCGTCGCCTGTATTTCTTTCCGTCGGTCTGACCGGTATATCCGTCGCTTTACCTTTTCTATCCGTC
>NZ_JARVRU010000120.1:0-19975 GCF_030209535.1 Lysinibacillus sp. fls2-241-R2A-57 | reverse complement strand
AGCGCCGATGGTAGTTGGGGGCTTCCCCCTGTGAGAGTAGGACGTCGCTAGGCACCTAAAAAGTCGAGGATTTATTCCTCGGCTTTTTTTATTTGCATTTTTTTAGTAAGTCGCCCCAAAATAAATAGGAATCTTATCGTAAAAACCCTAGATGACGGAGCAAAATATTTACTTGAAGGAGTCTCAACTTTGTAAATAAAATTACAAGAAATGTCTACAATTAATGCTATGCTGGTTCTCGTCTCATTTTCAAATACACTAATTGCAAGTATAACGGCACAAAATCACGACTATTATGAAAATTAGCGCGTAAAATATGGTGATTCCCAAAATAGCTTTTTAGCAAATTGATGGAGTTGAATAAAATGAACCAAGTTTTACAAAACTTACAGTCAAGATTAATGGAGATTTTTACACATCTACATGAGCATCCAGAAATTAGCTGGCAGGAGCAGAAAACAACTCAATACATTGCCAATCTATTAAAGGATGCGCATATGAAGCCTCAGTTGTTCGATGATATGACTGGACTTTATGTAGATATTGGGGAGGGAACACCGAGAGTCGGATTTCGTACGGATATAGATGCACTATGGCAGGAAATAGACGGTGAATTTAAGGCTAATCATTCTTGCGGTCATGATGGTCATATGACGATGGCTATAGGGACAGCACTAGTGTTAAAGGATATGGAGCATTTACTTCCTGGTGCAGTGCGTATTCTTTTTCAGCCTGCAGAAGAAAAAGGACAGGGAGCTCTGGCATTCGCTAAGAAGGGGCTGATTGATAATCTAGAGTACTTATTTGGTGTCCATGTACGTCCGTTAATGGAATTACAGGACGGCACATATGCCCCAGCCATATATCATGGTACGGCAAAGCTTTTTACGGGGACAATTATTGGGGAAGAAGCGCATGCCGCACGACCTGAACTCGCTATTAATGCTATTGAGATAGGGGCAGCGATTGTCGAAGGTCTACAAAAAATTTGGACGGACCCGAATGTTTCTGCGTCAGTTAAAATGACGCAATTTAATACAGGAAGTACTTCCACAAATATTATTCCTGGGAAAGCAACATTTAGCATTGATGCACGAGCACAAACAAATGAAGCAATGCAAGCTATTACAGAAGGTATTGAGCGGGTAAAGGCATCGGTAGAAGCGATGTATGGTGCAAAAATTACCTTGCAGGTAGATGCATATGTTGTTGCAGCATTAGTAAATGACGAGGCATTACAGCATATGAATGCGGCGATTGTAGACGTTGTTGGTGAAAAAGCTTGTGCTTCACCAGTCATCACACCTGGTGGAGAGGATTTTCATTTTTATACGTTTGAGCGTCCTAACCTGAAAGCAACAATGCTTGGCTTAGGTTGTGGTGTAACACCTGGATTACATCATCCGAAAATGACGTTTAATCGAGAGAGGCTTATTACAGGTGTGAACATTATTACGAGAGCTATTTTACGAGCTTTATAAAGAATAGCAAGTTTAGTAGAACTCACAACATTTGTTGGAAGAGTATATTCTACAGAGGATATTTAAGATTTAACTTAGTTATTGCTATCATCATCTAGGCTACGAAAAATATTGAGAGCCTTGTAAAAATGTCCTTAGAAATTCCCTCGTGTCATTGCATAACGCTAGGGAATTTTTTTGTGAATTTTAGTAATGAAAACAAGGTGTAAATCATACAGTAAATGTGTGTTTATTTATTTGTGTTATGAAGTAAATTCTGTTTTATGTAAAATAAATTCTCGTAATTTTGCATAAAATCTTATTTGTTGCTAGACACCAATTTTTGTGAATGCTATATTAATATTGTCATAGTATTTTTATAATTTGGAAAAAACTATTTTTCACCAAGAGTTAGATTAATACTAAGTTGATGATGAATCGAATTAAGTAATAAAGTTTTTTCTTGATTATAAAGAGTGATGGAGTAAAGAGCTATATGAAGGATGATAGATGCCTATGGTAAAGAAAACGTTAAAACAAAGAATTGTAGACGCTTCAGTTGTACTGTTTCAGCAGGATGGCTATCACAATGTAACTGTTGATCGCATTGTTGAATATATTGGTGCATCAAAGGGTGGATTTTATCATAATTTTAAATCGAAAGATGAACTGTTATATGAAATTCATGATGTATTTATTTCTTATGTTATTAAACAGTCACAGGAGGCATATGACAAATACGATACACCGATTACACGTTTATGTGCAATGCTGCAAACACTGACACAAGTATTTGATATGTATCAAGCCCATATAACGGTTTTTTATGAGGAAAGTCGTTCATTGTCAGAGGAATATAGTGAAATTATTCATGAAAAACGAGATCAATATCGGGATATTTTACAAAAAGTCATAGAGGAAGGCCAGCAAACGAAGGATTTTCGTACAGAACTACCTTGTACTATTGTAACGATGGCTATTGTTGGGATGATTAATTGGACATATAAATGGTTTAAACAAACAGGTCCATTGACAATGGAGGAAATTACAGAGGTATTTACGGATATGGTATTGCGTGCGATTGTCACTGAACAGGCAATGGAAGAAGCAGTTCAATTTATGGTAAAGGGGTAGCCAGCAACAATGACTGGTTTTATTAATCGTTCAGACAAACCGACTAGTCGGTATTAATTTCATTCAACGGCGTTAAATGTAGTTAAAGCCTCCGGCGGATGTCATGGAATCGGAAAAGAGTTCTTTGTGCAGGCACAAAGACGATTCCGGACGCAATTATGCCGAGGCAACATTGATTTATTGCAACTGTCATCTGAACGAAATCTGCTATGGCAAATTAGACATTAGGGGGAATTGGGATGAACTTTGAACTAACGAAAGAGCAAATGATGATTCGAGACATGGTGCGTGATTTTGCTGAAAATGAAATTAAACCGTATGCTCGTGAGGTTGACGAGACATCGACAATGAGAATAGAGAGCTTTGAAAAAATGGCAGAGCTAGGCTTATTAGGGATCCCGTTTCCTGAAGAGTACGGCGGTTCAGGCGGAGATACTGTTTCCTACGCGCTCGCTGTTGAAGAAATTGGCCGTGCCTGTGGCGGTACAGGATTAAGCTATGCAGCAGCAGTTAGCTTAGGTGCTTCACCTATTTATAACTTCGGTACAGAGGAGCAAAAGCAGGAATGGCTTGTTCCGTTAGCGAAGGGTGAAACGTTAGGCTCATTTGGCTTAACTGAGCCTAATGCAGGTTCAGATGCTGGTGGGACACGTACAACAGCCGTAATTGATGGTGATGATTACATCATTAATGGTGAAAAATGCTGGATTACAAATGCTGGTCATGCACGCCAAATTATTGTGACAGCAGTGACAGGTAAACGTGAAGATGGTAAAAAGATTATCTCATCTATCATAGTACCAACCAATACTCCTGGCGTAACGATCAACTGCAATTACGACAAAATGGGAGTGCGTGGGTCCAATACGTGTGAGATTGTTTTGCAAAATGTTCGTGTACCAAGAGCCAATCTTTTAGGAGATGAAAAACGAGGATTTAGTCAATTTTTAAACACTTTAGATGGAGGACGTATTTCCATTGCTGCATTATCCGTAGGGATTGCACAAGCTGCCTACGAGAAGGCATTAAAATACGCAAAAGAACGTGAACAATTTGGTGCACCAATATCAAAGCTACAGGCTATACAATTTAAATTAGCCGATATGGCAATGGAAATAGAGCTTGCGCGTACGTTAGTACATAAGGCGGCATGGCTTAAGGATCAAAAGAAACCATTTGGGAAGGAAGCGGCAATGGCAAAATTATTTGCTTCTGAAATGGGCTTCCGTACGTGTAATCAAGCAATTCAAATTCACGGCGGTTCAGGGTATATGAAAGAATACGATGTAGAGCGTCATCTGCGTGACATTAAGTTAATGGAAATCGGTGAGGGAACATCTGAAATTCAACGTCTCGTTATTTCTCGTCTAATTGGCTGTTAATTATATCAAATAGCATAAGGGGGATTTTCATGGCAGAACTTGTGTATCAAACTATTGGTCAATTGCTAGATGAACAATCAACAAAGTATCCACAGCGCGAAGCATTAGTGTATGCAGATAGAGATTTACGTATGACATATGAGGAGCTAAATCGTCAAAGTCGCATAGTAGCGAGGGGATTAATGGCTCTTGGCATAGAGAAGGGTGAACATATTGCAGTATGGACGACGAATGTGCCTGAATGGGTACAGCTGCAATTTGGGACAGGAAAAATGGGTGCCCCAATCGTTACCGTAAATACTAATTATCGTGCAAGTGAGTTGGAATATTTACTAAAGCAATCCGATGCTACAACGATATTTTTAATTGAAAATTATCGCGACCATTCATTTATGAATACACTGCAAGAGTTATGTCCAGAGCTTAAACATTGTGAACCAGGTAATTTGCAATCAGAGCGACTACCTTTATTGAAAAATGTTATTTTAATTGGCGAGACGAAATATCCCGGAGTGCTTAATTGGTCGGATGTTTTATCTGCCGCTGAGCAAGTAACAGAGGAGCAATTAGATCAGAGACAGCAAGCACTTCATTATGATGATGTTATTAATATTCAATATACTTCGGGAACGACAGGTTTTCCGAAAGGGGTTATGTTAACGCATTACAACTTAGTTAATAATGCGATAAATATTGCAGAATGTATGCGTTTAACGTCTGAGGATCGTTTATGTATACCTGTACCATTTTTCCACTGTTTTGGCTGTGTGATTGGAACATTAGCGATTACAACTAGTGGTGGGATGATGGTGCCAGTGCAGGAATTTTCACCTGCCGAGGTGCTGCGGACGGTTGAAAAAGAGAAGTGTACCGCATTACACGGCGTGCCAACGATGTTTATTAGTGAGCTTAATTTACCGAATTTTTCGTCTTTTGACCTATCAACATTGCGTACCGGAGTAATGGCTGGTTCTAACTGTCCTATTGAGGTTATGAAGGCTGTTATCGAGCAAATGGGGATGAAGGATATTACGATCTGTTACGGGCAAACAGAATCCTCACCTGTTATTACACAAACGAGAACAGATGACCCGTTATCTTTAAAAGTGGAAACAGTCGGCCGTGCATTGCCAAATCTAGAAGTTAAAATCGTCATTCCTGGCACAAACGAAGAAGCTGCGACGAATGAGCAAGGAGAGCTATGTACGAGAGGCTATCACGTCATGAAAGGTTATTATAAAAATCCTGAAGAAACGCTTCTTGCAATTGATGAGGACGACTGGCTGCATACCGGGGATTTGGCAACGATGGATGAAGCGGGCTATGTGCGTGTCACAGGGCGTTTAAAAGACATGATTATTCGTGGTGGTGAAAATTTATATCCACGAGAGATTGAAGAATTCCTTTATTCCCATCCAAAAATATCAGATGTGCAGGTCGCAGGTGTACCTGATCCTGTTTATGGAGAAGAAGCGGCAGCTTGGATTATTTTACGAGAAGGAGAGCAGGCAACAGAGGAAGAGATTCGGGATTATTGTCGGGATAAAATCTCCAGACATAAAATCCCAAGGCATATTTTCTTTATCGACAACTATCCGATGACTGCATCAGGGAAAGTTCAAAAATATAGATTACGTGAGAACTTTGCAGTAACAGTGAAGTAAGAAGGGGGCCGGTGTTATGTTCAAGAAGGTTTTAATTGCAAATCGTGGAGAGATAGCTAGACGTGTTATAAGAACATGCAAACGACTAAATGTTCAAACCGTTGCGGTGTATTCCGAAGCAGATGCTGGAAGCTTACATGTTAAGGATGCTGATGAGGCGTTCTGTATTGGAAAGCCACCTGTTGCACAAAGCTATTTAAATATTGATCGTATTCTTGAAGTGGCGAAGGAAAGCGGTGCTGACGCTGTTCATCCTGGCTACGGCTTATTATCGGAAAACGCTGAATTTGCTAAACGTTGTACTGAGGCAGGCTTAGTATTTATAGGGCCAAGCGCAGACGTTATTGCTTCAATGGGTAGTAAATTAGAGGCCAGAAAAACAATGAAGGCAGCGGGTGTTCCAATTGTTGAAGGTGTAGAGACACCTGTGAAAGACGTAACAGAAGCTATTGAAATTGCTTCCCGTCTAGGCTATCCGATTATGTTAAAAGCCTCTGCTGGCGGTGGGGGTATCGGGATGCAGCTAGTAGAAAATGCAGAGCAACTGGCAAAAGCATTCGAGGGGAATCAAAAGCGTGCACAGTCATTCTTCGGTGATGGCACGATGTATATGGAACGATTTATTGCTAATCCTCATCACGTCGAGGTACAAATTATTGCGGATCATGATGGCAATGTCGTACCGCTATTTGAACGTGAATGCTCGATTCAGCGTAGAAATCAAAAAGTGGTTGAGGAAGCACCTTCTCCATTTATTTCTGAAGAAACAAGAACACGTATGCTAGATGCGTCAGTCAAGGCAGTTCAACATATTGGGTATGTTAATGCTGGAACGATTGAGTATTTAGTAGATGAAGAGCAAAACTTTTATTTCTTAGAGATGAATACGCGTCTACAGGTGGAGCATCCAGTGACTGAGGAAATTACGAAGCTGGATCTTGTGGAGGAGCAATTAAAGATTGCTGCAAAACAATCATTAGCATTTACACGTGACAGCATTCAAAGAGATGGGCATGCGATTGAAGTACGCATATATGCTGAAAATCCTTCGACATTTTTCCCTTCTCCAGGTACAATCACGGCTTTTGAATTACCTACAGGTGAGGGGATTCGCCATGAATGTGGCGTAGAGGCAGGCACTGCGGTAACACCTTTTTATGATCCGATGATTAGCAAATTAGTAGTGTGGGGAGAAACACGTGCAATTGCGTGTGAAAGACTTATTGAAGCATTGAATGCGTATAAAGTAGAAGGAATTCAAACGAATATTCCAATGCTTTTAAAAACAGTCACACATGAACAATTTTTAAAGGGCTATACAACAACTAAATTTGTGGATGAATATTATCTACCTCAATTAGCAGAGACAAAATAAAGACTCGGGCTGTCCATATAACTTCTGTTTGGAGGAATATTTCAGACAGCCCAGTTACTAAATATTTGGAGGGATTACAATGGCAACAGTTAAAGCGAGCATGGCAGGAACAGTATGGAAAATCGTAGTAGCAGAAGGCGAGAAAGTGACAGCAGGACAAGATGTGGCAATTTTAGAGTCGATGAAAATGGAAATTCCTATTGCAGCAGAAGAAGATGGCGTTGTAACAAAAATCATTGCCAATGAAGGGGATTTCATAAACGTTGATGATGATATTTTAGAAATCGAATAAGGAGGCTTCTTAATGCAGCTACCAAAGCATGTAACGTTAAAGGAAGTAGGTCCCCGTGACGGTTTACAAAATGAGAAGACGCATATGACAACTGCCGATAAAGTACAACTAGTGAATTTACTTAGTCAAACTGGATTGAATTATATCGAGGTAACGTCCTTTGTGCATCCGAAATGGATTCCGCAGCTGGCAGATGCAGTGGAAGTACTACAAGCTATTAAACGCCAAAAAGATATAACGTATGCAGCACTAGTACCGAATATGCGTGGCTTAGAACGTGCATTGCAGGCTGATGTAGATGAAGTGAGCGTTTTTATGTCGGCGAGTGAAAGCCATAATGAAAGCAATATTAATAAAACAATTAATGAAACATTTCCTATATTAGAGGAAGTAGTTGTAGGGGCAAAGGCAGCACATAAAAAAGTGCGAGGTTATATCTCAACAGTGATTGGATGCCCGTATGAAGGCTACATACAACCAGAAAAGGTTTTGCGAGTAACAGAAAAATTATTAGAAATGGGCATCGATGAAATTTCACTTGGTGACACGATTGGTGTTGGCGTACCAACACAGGTGGAAAGTCTTTTAGAGGAATTACTAAAAAGATATCCGGCAGAAAATTTTGCGATGCATTTTCATGATACACGTGGCACGGCATTGGCAAATATCGTGAAATCCTTAGAGATGGGGATGACCAAATTTGATAGTGCACTTGGTGGGCTTGGGGGCTGTCCATATGCCAAGGGAGCATCAGGCAATGTAGCCACAGAGGATTTATTGTATTTATTAGATGAAATGGGTATTAAAACAGGTGTAGACCGGAGTAAAGTGCTAGAGGCGACTCAATTTATTGAACAGAAACTAGGGAAGACAGTTGCCTCTAAACAAATGGCGATTGTCCGTAATGAAAGGAGTGCCAGTCAATTATGACGCAACTCGTTCGTTTTGAATTATTAGACGGTAGCATTGGGCTTATTACACTTTCAAGACCAGAAGCTGCGAATGCCATGTCTGTACAATTACTCCAAGAACTTAGTGCGGTACTCGACAAAATTAATGGCGATCCGGCAGTGCGAGTTGTTTTACTGACAGGAGCAGGAGAAAAAGCTTTTTGCGCAGGAGCAGATTTAAAAGAGCGTAAAGGGATGCCAGACCGACAAGTCAAGCAGATTGTGCAATTAATCGGTGCAACAGTAGCAAAAGTAGAAGCGCTCGCTCAGCCAGTGATTGCTGTATTAAATGGTGTTGCTTTTGGCGGTGGACTCGAACTAGCGTTAGCCTGTGATTTACGTATGGCAGCTACACATGCAAAGATAGGCCTTACGGAAACATCTCTCGGTATTATTCCTGGAGCAGGGGGAACACAGCGACTTCCTCGGCTCATTGGCATTGGAAAAGCTAAGGAATTAATTTATACAGCTCGTCGATTAAATGCACAGGAAGCAAAAGGCTACGGTATTGTCGAGTACGTTTATGAAGGACATGAAGTACTTGAAAGGGCTCAACAGCTTGCACTTGAAATGGCAAAAAATGCACCGCTTTCTTTAGTACAGGCAAAAATCGCTATGAATCAAGGTGTCGAAGTAGATTTAGCTACTGGCTTAAAAATCGAATCACTTGCATATAATGCTCTGATTCCTACAGAAGACCGTTTAGAGGGCTTGCTTGCCTTCCAAGAAAAGCGAGAACCGCAATATGTAGGGAAATAAGAAATGAAAGCAGTAACCTAGCAACAATGGTATGGAATCAAAAATAAAGACTCTGATTGAATATGGTGGATTTTGAATGGTTTTTTATAAAATCCAGGCATGTTGTTAATTCTTGGCACGAAAGAGAAGTGCTAACGCGTAATCGATTGGGCAAAGGGAGGAATTAAATATGAGCAATGTATCGACAGAAAATACGGCTAAAACAATGAAGGAACAAATTTTAGCAGGTGGTCTACCAAAATATCACGATAAAAATGCACAACAAGGAAAACTATTTGTACGTGAACGACTCGAATTATTATTAGATGATGGGCTTCAATCAGAGGATGGTCTGTATGCAAACTGCTTAGCGGGTGACTTACCGGCAGATGGCGTTGTAACAGGAATCGGTAAAATCCATGGTCGCACTGTTTGCATTTTAGCAAATGACTCGACGATTAAAGCTGGCTCTTGGGGTAAACGTACAGTAGAAAAAATGATCCGTATTCAAGAAACAGCAGAAAAGCTAAATTGCCCTTTACTGTATCTAGTCGATTCAGCAGGTGCACGTATTACAGATCAATTAGAAATGTTCCCTGGTCGAAGAGGAGCAGGGCGTATTTTCTATAATCAGGTAAAGCTTTCAGGTAAAATTCCTCAAATATGCTTACTGTTTGGACCTTCGGCAGCAGGAGGTGCATATATCCCTGCATTCTGCGATATCGTAGTGATGGTGGAAGGTAATGCATCGATGTATTTAGGGTCTCCACGTATGGCGGAGATGGTTATCGGTGAGAAGGTAGATTTAGAAACGATGGGTGGAGCGAAAATGCATTGTTCCGTTTCTGGTTGCGGAGATGTGCTCGCAAAAACGGAGCAGGAAGCTATTACTTATGCGCGTAAATATTTAAGCTATTTTCCAAATAACTATGCAGAGCGCAGTAAGGTTGAGACACCGAAGCCACCAGCTTCATTTGATAAGTCTATTGAAGAACTAATACCCACAAATCAAAACGTTCCATTTGATATGTATAAGTTAATTGAACGTGTTATTGATGAAGATTCGTTTTGTGAAGTGAAAAAATTATTCGCTCCAGAATTAATTACAGGGCTTGGGCGCATTAATGGGCAATCGGTTGGAATTATCGCCAATCAACCGCGCGTAAAGGGAGGCGTTTTGTTCCACGATTCGGCTGATAAAGCAGCAAAGTTCATTTCACTTTGCGATGCGTTTAATATTCCTCTTCTTTTCCTTGCAGATGTACCAGGCTTTATGATTGGTACGCAAGTTGAAAAAGCTGGGATTATACGCCATGGAGCAAAAATGATTTTTGCGATGAGCGAGGCGACTGTACCTAAATTAACGGTTATTGTTCGTAAAGCATACGGTGCTGGGCTATATGCAATGGCAGGTCCTGCATTTGAGCCAGACTGCTGTATTGCGCTATCCAACGCACAAATTGCTGTAATGGGCCCTGAAGCTGCAGTCAATGCAGTTTACGCAAATAAAATTGCTGAACTTCCAAAAGAAGAGCAGGCAAGCTTTATTGCAGAGAAACGCAAGGAATATCAAGAAGAAATCGATGTCTACCGTCTAGCTTCAGAGCTTATCATTGATGATGTTATTGAGCCAAATGATTTAAGAAAAGCACTTGAATCACGTTTAGAGCTTTATATGTCCAAGTATTTACTATTCTCAGAGCGCAAGCATGGAGTAAATCCAGTATAAAGCCATTTATAAAAAAGCTGTCTCAGTTGAGGCAGCTTTTTAGAATGCAAATGGACGTGTTGGAATATAAATATATGGTTAGCTATTGCATGAGGAGGTAGTGCATATTAAAATAGGGGAGGATAAAGGGAAGTAGGTGGTACAGGCATGCAAAAAAATAACATTTCAAATGTGCAAGGTGATGCCAAGCTACCATTACCTTATCGTGCATTGATAGATACATATTATCTACCAATAAAGATAGCAGGTTGGATATTTTTCAGTATCTATTCAACTATAGCTTTTTATAAATTGGTCATTGATCGTCTAGTGAATGTAGTCATTATGTTAGTCAAGGGTGAATACACTTTTGTAGAATTAGGGCTTTTTGATTATAGTGACTGGCGATTAACAACAAATTTTGTTCCCTTTGAAACAATTCTTCGTTATATAAATTACTCCCAGTATTTTAATCTGGACATCATTATTATCAATTTGCTCGGCAATTTATTAATATTTACTCCGATGGGCTTTTTACTACCATTATTATCGAAAAAATACCGTAAAGCTTGGTCAATTATTTTTGTGGGATTTTTATCCAGCCTAGCGGTAGAAACTGTACAATTTATTTTTAGGGTTGGGTCAACAGATATTGATGACTTGATTTTAAATACGCTTGGCGCATGGCTTGGCTATTTAGCCTATAAAAGTATACTTATTAAACCTAAAAAAAATAGATAGATACAGTCCTTGCAAAAGGGCTGTTTTTTTGTGGCTCATCACCAAAAATTATGGTGATGAGCCTTTGTTATGGTGAATTCCCACTATTTTAAAAGTAATAACAGTAATAATTTTTTATTGAAATTAATAATTGAAGTAATAAACGAATGGGAAAAACGGATTTCGAAAAAGGTCTTTATACCTATTTTGTGAAAAGTGAATTATTCCTTTAGGAGGTTAGTAGTAATTTGCTCTTGAATTTAATAAAGAAAATTCCGATAATTAGTGTACAGAAACTGTTCAGATTGTCTATGTATAGTAAATAGAAAATAGAATCATATCTTCTATTTAACTTGCATATTAAATTAGAAAGCCGAGGTGAAAATATGAAACTATCAAACCTAATAGAACAAGAAAGAATTTCATCACACTATAATCGTAAAAAGATTTTGCAGCGAAAAGAAGCGGGTGATGCATATCGAAAAAACGCACTGTATTTTCAGCCCAAGAAAAATCCGGTATTGCTTGAGCTAGAAAATTTACTACTAGGGCATACGGATCAAGACCTCTACGAGCAACAAAAAGAGGAATCAAAAGAAGTGACGCCCCAACAGCAAGCAATCATTCAGGATTTGCAACAAACGAAAAAGAATGTGCTTGCTCGCGAGCAAACGCAAAAATCTGATACTCTTGAAGCAGAGCATTTAGATAAAGAAGTGTCAACAGTAGATGATGCAAATGCCGATGAGAAGTTACAAACTCTAGAGCAAGTGCGAAATGCAGCACTAGCACCGCTACAACCATCGCCACAGGATTTACGTGTAGCGGCAAGTGCAAATGCTCAAATACAGCACATGCAAGCGCAATTAAATGGCCAAGAAGTTGATGAAAGTGAAATAGATGCTAATGAGCCTGTTTTTGTACGTGAAGTGATTGAAGTCAAAGTGCCAGAACGTTTTTCGAATGAATTGAAATTGGATCCATTTGCAGATACAATTTTCGGTAAGAGTTATGAGGAGGCATTCAAGGCACGAACATTTAAATATGCTTCTGAAAAATATGCCGCTCATATTCAAATGGCGAAAAACGGGTATCAACCAGAAATAGATTCTATGTTCTCTATGATAGCCTAATGCTGGAGATAGGAGATTGTTAACATGGCAAAGGCAAAGCATGCAAAGACAAATGCTATCAGATTGTTGGAGCAGCAAAAAATACAATTTGAAGTAATTGAATATGAGACGGGTGACGGCCAAGTTGACGGAATTTCGGTTGCTGAAAAAATTGGTCACCCAGCTTCTCGTGTTTTCAAAACATTAGTAGCAAAGGCAAGTGCCCAAAAGCTTTTTGTCTTTGTTATTCCTGTGGCTGAAGAGCTTGATTTAAAAGCAGCGGCCAAAGTCGTTGGCGAGAAAAAAATCGAAATGCTTGCTGTTAAAGAGCTACTCGGCTATACAGGCTATGTAAGAGGGGGTTGCTCACCGGTAGGAATGAAGAAGCTTTATCCGACAGTTATTGATGCGTCGGCTCAAGTGCAAGAAAATATTATTGTGAGCGCAGGAAAAATCGGCATGCAAATCCATGTCCAACTAGATGATTTAGTAGCTGTGACAAAGGCAAAGCTCGCACCAATTACTACTACCCAAGAATGATAGGTTGGGTAGTTTTTTTATTTGGGATGTCAGGTAGGTGGCAGATACGCTCAGGCTGAATGGAAAGTGATCGGGTAGCCGGAAGAACCGCTCGGGTTGGATGAGAAAGTGATCGGGTAGGCGCAAGAATCGCTCGGGTTGGATGAGAAAGTGATCTGGTAGCGGGAAGAACCGCTCGGGTTGAATGTGAAAGTGATCGGGTAGGTCTCAGAACCGCTCGGGTTGAATGCGAAAGTGATCGGGTAGGCCTCAGAACCGCTCGGGTAGGACGTAAAAGTGATCGGGTAGACCTCAGAACCGCTCGGGTAGACAGAAGAACCACTCGGGTTGAATCTCTTTTCAACGGAATCAACCAAATTTCATAATTCGAGATTTTTGTAGAAATTATGGTAAAGTTAGAGCAATATCATACATAGAAAGAGGAACATGAAATGCGAAAAATTACGGGGTGGCGGTGGACGTTTTTTATTGGTGGCTTAATGGTGATGTCACTTGGAATTACAATGTCCATTAAAGGGAAAGTCGTAGGAACGAGCCCTTGGGATGTGTTGCATGTAGGTTTATTTCAGAACTTTGGTTTATCAATTGGTGTTTGGTCTATTTTAACTGGGCTTTTAATTGTTGTTTCAACTTCAATTGTTTTGCGAGAATGGCCAAAGGTAGGGACATGGCTTAATATGTTACTGATTGGGTCATTTATAGATGTTTTTAATTGGATATTGCCGTCCACCAATAGCTATGGCTTACAGGTAACATATTTTGTAGTGGGTTTATTTGTTTTAAGCTTTGGTTGTGGGATGTATATTGCACCGAATATGGGAGCGGGGCCGCGGGATACATTAATGATGATTCTTGTTGAAAAGTTTGGTGGGACAATTAAAACAGCACGAATGGGTATCGAGGTGTTTGTCACAATTGTTGGCTGGTTACTTGGTGGTCCCGTTGGCGTTGGTACGGTGGTCATTGCTTTAACATCAGGCTATATTGTGCAATATTCATTACCTTATTGTCGGAAGGTATTAATGAAGTGTATTGGCAATGTCGAGGAAATGAAGCCATTCTATTAAATAGGAAGCTACTTTTATCTGTTAAAGATATAAGTAGCTTTTCATTTTTTTTAAAGTAACTTCATATAATGCATGGCATAAGGTAAAGGGGGAACGATATTGAACGGAAATGTGACCTATTATTTTGGACACGCACTGACTGGGCAAGGGATTAAACATTTATATAAAGAAATGATGGCAGAGGCAGAATTAGTTTATATTTTGCAGGGCGCGCCGACGTTTAAAGGATCGGAGCTGCTTAAAGAGCTCGGTTATTTTTATGTCAAGCAGGGCTTATCAGTGGAGTGGTTTAAGCATGCTTTGCTAGAGGATGTTGTGGAGGCTGTGTACGTTCGAGGGTGTAATCGACTATTTGTATGGTCATCGGAATGGGGGATTGAACCAATTTTTCTCGGAACAAAGCATCGTGTAATGTCATTTTACGATTGTTTAGAAGAAAACCAGCTTGAAAAAATTGGTGAACAGCTCTCTGATGCAATGAAGGAACGAGAATTATGGCGTAAGAAATGTATTTGGATGCTTGATAGAGCTATAAAGATTCATGATGATTGGGAAATAGTCACACAGAGTTGTATGAACTGGCAAGCATTAAATGACCAAGTGGATATTTTAAAGACAGATGTTTTCCAAACAATGGTCTTAAATAAAACAGGAATGCGCACACATCGTTTACTTGGAACATTAACACCAAGGGGCGCCGAAAATACAGTAGAAAGCATGACAAAAAATTTAACTAGAAGATTAATGATTAAAGGAAAGCCAGGTACAGGTAAATCTTCATTAATGAAGGGAATAGCAGATGAAGCAAATGCGAGAGGGCTAGATGCACAAATTGTTTGGTGTGGCTTAGATGCGGGCTCTGTTGACATGGTCATTATCCCGGAATTAAATTTCTGCATCTTTGATAGTACAGAGCCACATGTTTTTGACCCACAGGATGGAAGACTAGGGGATGAAATCTTTGATATAGGAAAACATTGTGCGCTTTCACAGGAAGCGGAGGCTAAAATCGAGGATATACGGGCAAAGTATAAAGAAGCCATTCAGGATGCAATGGGGTATTCGAAGCGGTATGCCGAAGCAGAGTATACAGTCCGTCGATTATTAGATAATTGTATATCGTCATCTCATTGGCGAGAAAAAACGGCCCCACTTTTCGAAAGATTAACAAAGTAATTTTTCAAATAGCGTGCTTGTGCTACACTAGGAGCTAGAACAGTTTTCCTAGGAAAGGATGATACGCTTGTCGAAAGTATTGAATGCATTTTTAGATGAAAACCTACAAGCCTTACACAATCAAGGCTTATACAATGAAATTGATCCAGTAGAAGGAGCAAACGGACCGATCATTCAGGTGCGTGGCAAAAACCTAATTAATCTATCTTCAAACAATTATCTTGGCTTAGCAACAAATGAAGAATTAAAGCGTATTGCCAAAGAAACAATTGATAAATATGGCGTGGGAGCTGGCGCAGTTCGTACGATTAACGGCACGCTTGATTTACACGTGAAATTGGAGGAAAAGCTTGCTGAATTTAAAGGAACAGAGGCAGCTATTTCTTACCAATCAGGTTTTAACTGTAATATGGCGGCTATTTCAGCTGTAATGGATAAAAATGATGCGATTCTTTCGGATCAATTAAACCATGCATCCATTATTGATGGCTGTCGTTTATCACGTGCGAAAATTATTGCCTATAATCACTCTGATATGGACGATTTACGTGCAAAAGCAAAAGAAGCAACAGAATCGGGCTTATACAATAAAATCATGGTTATTACAGATGGTGTATTCTCAATGGATGGTGATATTGCAAAATTACCAGAAATTGTTGAGATTGCGAAAGAGTTTGATTTAATTACGTATGTTGATGATGCACACGGCTCAGGTGTAACTGGTAAAGGGAAGGGTACAGTGAAGCATTTCGGTTTAGAAAAAGAAATCGACTTCCAAATTGGTACACTGTCTAAAGCAATTGGCGTTGTTGGTGGATATGTAGCTGGCAAGAAAAATTTAATTGACTGGCTAAAAGTACGTTCACGTCCATTTTTATTCTCAACTGCATTACCACCAGGTGATGTTGCTGCAATTACAGCGGCAGTGCAAATGCTGATTGATTCAACAGAGCTTCACGATAAGCTTTGGGAAAATGGCAACTATTTAAAAGCGGGTCTTGCTAAGTTAGGCTTTAATATTGGCGAATCTGAAACACCGATTACACCATGTATTATTGGCGATGAAAAGCTTACGCAGGAGTTTTCACATCGTTTATTTGAAGAGGGTGTCTACGCGAAATCAATCGTTTTCCCAACGGTTCCTAAAGGCACAGGACGTGTTCGTAATATGCCTACAGCGGCGCACACAAAAGAAATGCTAGACGATGCGCTAGCAATCTATGAAAAAGTTGGCCGTGAGCTAGGTGTAATTCAATAAAAAATTGGGCTGCCTCAATAGTGAGGTAGCCCTTTTTTGAGGTTGAGACGGATAGAATGGCGAAAGGGACGGATAGCTAGGCTGAGTTGAAGGATAGAATGGCGAAAGGGACGGATAGCTAGGCTGAGTTGACGGATAGAACGGTCAAAGCGACGGATAGCTACTCCAAAGTGACGGATAGAAATGCAAAAATGACCGATTGACTTATTGAGGTCAGGCAGGCGAAAGAAGCGTTCATGAACTAAATAAGTTTAATTTTTCAATTCTGCTAATTGCTTCACGTAAGCGTTCTTCACTAACGAGTAAACCAACCCGCACATAACCTTCGCCATATTGACCAAAGCCATTGCCAGCAGCTACGGCGATATTAGCCTTGTCGAGTAATAAATCGGCAAATTGCTCGCTCGTATAACCTAATGGAACAGGGAGCCATGCAAAGAAAGAGCCTTTTGGTGCGGTTACTTGCCAACCAATTCGCAGTGCTTCTTCGATAAGAACGTTTCGACGACGTTCATAAGTCGATCTAAGCTCATCTGCACAACTCTGGGAAGCCCTAAGCGCAACTGCTGCGGCTTGTTGCACTGCAGGGAATTGACTACAAAATAGATGATCTTGAATAAGGTTGATAGCTGCAATAATATCTGGGTTACCAACTGCAAAACCAATACGCCAGCCTGCCATATTATATGTTTTGGATAATGTATACATTTCAATGCCGACATCTTTTGCACCGTCAGCTTGCAGGAAGCTGATAGGTTTATTGCCATCATATCCAATCGCCCCGTAGGCAAAATCATGTGATACGATAATATTGTGCTCTTTTGCAAAGCGTATTGTTTCCTCGAAAAATTCAAGGGTTGCAGTACCTCCAGTCGGGTTATTTGGATAATTCAAGTAAAGAAGCTTTGCCTTTTCTTTCACTTTATTAGATAAAGCATGATAATCTGGTAGGAAACTATTTTCTGCAAAAAGTGGCATGACTTCAAAATGAACATCACCTAATACGACACCTGATAAGTAGTCTGGATAGCCAGGATCAGGTAATAGTATTGTATCGCCAGGATTTAAAACAGCTAACGGTAGCTCAACAAGACCAATTTTCGTACCACCGAGAATAGCTACCTCAGTCTCGGGATCAATGTCAACATTGTATTCACGTTTGTAAAAATCAGCTGCTGCTTGACGTAACTCTGCTAAACCACGAAATGGAGAGTATTTATGATTTTGAGGATTTTCAACTGCCTCCTGTAGTGCTTTAATAATGTGTGGAGGAGTGGGTTGATCTGGATTACCTTGACCAAGATTGATAACATCGCGCCCTTCTGCTAGAGCAGCGTTTACTTTTTGCACGAGTGCTGCAAAAAATTGAGTTGGGAGTTGCTGTAGTTTTTTTGAGAATTCCATGCACGTCCACCTTTTTCAGAATATAATAATAATTATTAATGAATACTATTACTTTTTTTATTAATTGTCTAGAGTCTTTTCAGTACTACAGGTGATATGGGGTGAAAAAAATTGAACAAAGTCTCATATTTTATCGTCAATGCTTTTACTACAGAACTTTACAAGGGAAATCCAGCTGCAGTATGTTTACTTGATTCAACAATACCTGAGTTAACTATGCAGAAAATTGCTCAGGAGATTTCCGTACCAACAACAGCTTTTGTCCAAAAGAAGGATAATGATTTTTTTCTTAGATGGTTTACGCCAGCAAAGGAAATACCGATTTGTGGACATGGAACAATTGCCAGTGCTTTTTTACTTTGGCAACAAGGGATTGTGCCCGTCAATTCTTCAATTACATTCCAGACTTTAAGTGGTCCTATGAAAGCAATTTGGTTTAATGAACTAGTTGAAATAACGATTAAGAAGTATCGGTTAGAAGAGATTGACTGTCCTTCGGAGCTTGAAGAATGGCTTGGAATGAAACCGACATATGTAGGGAAAACAGAATTGGATTATATAGTGGAATTAAGTGACGAAGAGTATATTGCAGATTTTAAAGCTGATTTTCCTGCGATGAAACAGTTTCCTGTACGTGGTGTTTGTATAACGAGTGTTGCTAAGGATGAGGGAATTGACATTGTCTCAAGATTTTTTTCCCCAGCACAAGGTATTGATGAAGACCATGTAAATGGTTCCACTCATGGAGCATTAGGACCTTACTGGTGTGAAAAATTATCAAAGGAAAGGATTGTTAGCAAACAGCTTTCAAAACGTGGTGGATTATTATACGTTACACCAAAAATAAAAGATGTTGCCATTGCGGGTTCGGCAGTTCGAATATTAAGTGGTGAACTAGTAATCTAAAACGATAGGTTTTTTATTGTAGTATAATGCAATACAGAAAAGCACAAACAAGAGGAGGAATAGAAATGAAAATTGGTTGTATCCAATTAAAT
Source organism: Lysinibacillus sp. fls2-241-R2A-57 (assembly GCF_030209535.1). Lineage (NCBI taxonomy): Bacteria > Bacillati > Bacillota > Bacilli > Caryophanales > Bacillaceae > Lysinibacillus > Lysinibacillus sp. fls2-241-R2A-57. The sequence continues at coordinate 997 of NZ_JARVRU010000120.1, read as the reverse complement.
GTAGGCTTTGGCAAAGTAGAAGAAAATTTTGCTCGCGCGGAGGAAAAGATTCGTGAAGCTGCAAACCAAGGTGCAGAAATTATTGTACTACCAGAAATGTGGAATACAGGTTACGCACTTGAAAAATTAACAGAGCTTGCAGATGTGGATGGAGAACGTTCAAAAGCATTTTTATCAAACTTAGCGAAAGAGCTTGGCGTACATATTGTTGGTGGCTCTGTTTCAACGAAGAAAGGCGATAAATTTTACAATACGATGTATACGTTTGATAAATGTGGAGAGCTAGTAGGCGAATATAGCAAGGCACATCTTTTCCGTTTAATGGACGAGCATTTATATTTAGAAGCTGGGGATGAAATGAATCGTTTTGCACTTGGAGACATCGAGGCTGCGGGAGTGATTTGCTATGATATTCGCTTCCCAGAATGGCTACGCGCTCACGCCTTAGAGGGTGCCAAGGTATTATTCGTGCCAGCACAATGGCCGACACCACGTATCGATCATTGGAAAACATTGCTACAAGCACGTGCCATTGAAAATCAATGTTTCGTCATCGCTGTTAATCGTATATCGAAAAAGGTAGAAAACTTCAATGGTCAATCAATGATTATCCAGCCATGGGGTGAAGTGCTGTGGGTTGGCGCAGAGGACGAAGAAGTAGCTGTAATCGACGTGGACTTTTCGATTGTCGATGAAGTACGAGGCAGAATCCCTGTTTACGACGACCGCAGACCTGGATTATATAGTGGAGTAGTTGCCAAAAATTAGCACGGGGGCACGCTCAAGGAGCAAAGCGATCTTGAGCGTGCTAACTGTAAACATCGCTGATAAAAAGGAAAACATCGCTGATAAAAAGGAAAACATCGCTGATAAAAAGGAAAACATCGCTGATAAAAAGGAAAACATCGCTGATAAAAAGGAAAACATCGCTGATAAAAAGGAAAACATCGCTGATAAAAAGGAAAACATCGCTGATAAAAAGGTAAACATCGCTGAT
>NZ_JARVRU010000123.1:0-20080 GCF_030209535.1 Lysinibacillus sp. fls2-241-R2A-57 | reverse complement strand
AACCCTTTCATCGATCAATAATAAACCTATTTTTTCCTAATCAACACGCCTGATTTTAAGTATCTAAAACTTACAATAGAACTATGGGTATTCATGCTGACTTTTTGACATATTGAACGACGTTATGGAAGCTCATAAGAAGGCTTTGAAGGGATTAGTCAATCGATGACACATTATATTAATTTTCAAATGGCTGTCAGCGGATGAACAAATTGGTGTTAAAGATCATGGATTACTTGAGTCAGCACTAGCAAGACCACAACAATCAGTCTCGAGCAGCATTAGGACTAAGTGATGCACTCGTCATAGCGGTGTCATCCAATTACTACGCATGGTATTATTTAGTATGATCATTGCACTGGAAAATATCTCGAACTCAAGATATTTTCCTTGCTTGTTTATCATTTGCGTAGTAAAGTGATAATTGAAAGGAGGATGAAGTGATGAGAAAACACACGCTTGGATCACTGACATGGATTCGGATGATGCGCTTTACAAATCAAAGTAACCAGCTATCCAATGAATTTTTAAAAAACTTTGACTTAACGACTGCACAATTTGATGTCCTTATTCAAATAAAGACATATGCGCCGTTAACGCAATCACAGCTAGCAGAGAAAGTGATAATCACGCAAGGTGGTATGTCTCGGATGCTTGCTCGTCTTGAAAAAGAGGGACTAATTGAGCGTAAACAAAATTGGAAGACGAAAACAATCTCGCTTACAGCTAAAGGCGAGCAGATGATAGATGCGGCGACACCAAGTCAGCTACACTTTCAATCCTCATTTTTTGAAGAAGTATTAACAGAAGAAGAAATGAAATCTTTATATACACTTATGTCAAAACTAGAGAAGCATAGTCGTGAAAAAAAATTACCACCAGCGTGATTTTTTTTACACTTTCACTTGCTTAGTCAAGTGATAATAAGGAGGAAACATTCATGAACAAATTAAGTGGTCATCATCATATATCAATGCTAACGAAAAATGGTAAACGTAATAATGATTTTTATACAAAAATTCTTGGATTACGTCGTGTGAAAAAAACTGTCAATCAAGATTCGCCATCTATGTATCATTTATTTTATGGAGATTTAACAGGTGCGGCAGGTACGGAATTAACATTTTTTGAAATGCCCGTAGCAGGACGTACAGTTCGAGGCACAAATGCCATTACACGTATTGGGTTACTAGTGCCAAACTATGACAGTCTGCAATATTGGAAAAATCGTTTTCAACAGTTAGATGTTCAACATAGTGAAATTACCACATATGCAGGTAAAGATGCCTTGTTTTTTGAGGATCATGAAGGGTTACGAATGGTACTTTTAAATCATCATGGTCAAGAAACGCCAGCCGATTGGCAACCATGGGACGGCTCCGAAATCCCTACAGAACATCGCATTTTAGGGATGGGGACAGTTGAAATTACAGTTCGTTATTTGCATCGCACAGTGAATTTATTAAAAGGGCTTTTTCATTATACAACTGTAGCAGAAAGTGACAAAGAAGCAGTTCTTCAATCTATCGAGGGTGAAGTACTAGGAGAGATTGTTGTTAAAGAATTAGAAGGGCCTAGTGAAAAGCCCGGTCGTGGTAGCATTCATCATCTTGCGCTCCGTGTTACAAACGTTGAGGAATTACAGGAATGGGATGCCAAAATTAAGGAGCGAGGCTTAGATAGTACAGGAATAGTGGATCGCTATTACTTCCAAAGTCTTTATTTTAGAGATCGCAATGGAATTTTATTTGAAATGGCAACAGATGGTCCCGGGTTTACAGTTGATGCGGCAATAGAGGATCTTGGTAAAGAGCTCGATCTTCCACCATTTTTAGAAGAAAAACGTGCTGAAATTGAGGCTATTTTAGAGCCACTAGATTAAGGAGTGAACTACTACATGGAAAAATATCGTATTGATCAATCAAAGGGTATTGAATTTGGACTTTATTCATTAGGTGATCATATCCCAAATCCGTTAACAGGTGAACGTATCACAGCTCAGCAACGAATCCAAGAACTAGTTGAAGCAAGTCAGCTTGCAGAACAAGCGGGTATTGATGTATTTGGTGTAGGAGAAAGTCATCAATCGTACTTTACAACACAGGCACACACAGTTGTTTTAGGAGCCATCGCACAAGCCACATCGACAATCAAATTAGCGAGCTCGGCAACGGTACTGAGTGTCTCTGATCCGGTACGTGTATATGAAGATTTTGCAACAATTGATTTAATTTCAGATGGGCGTGCAGAAATAGTTGCGGGGCGTGGCTCACGAGTAGGTGCATATCAATTACTAGGCGTTGATTTACAGGATTATGAAGAGATTTTTGAGGAAAAATTAGAGCTCCTGAAAAAAATTAATGAAGAGGAGCTTGTCACTTGGGAAGGGCAATTCCGTGCACCGCTTCACAATGCGCAAATTTTGCCGCAACCGAAAAATGGCTCGTTGCCAATTTGGCGAGCTGTCGGAGGACCACCTGCTAGTGCCATTAAAGCAGGTTATATGGGTATTCCAATGATGCTAACGACATTAGGTGGGCCAGCTGTTAACTTCAAGCCATCAGTAGATGCTTATAGAGAAGCAGCGGAGCGAAGTGGCTTTGACCCGAAAGAGTTACCGATTGCTACGACAAGTTTATTCTATGTAGCTGATACGACGAAAGAGGCGCTCCAAGGAATGTATCCACATTTAAATGGTGGATTCCAAGCAATTCGTGGCGCAGGTTATCCAAAGCAACAATTTGCGCAAGCGCCCGATACACGAGACGCTTTAATGGTCGGAAGTAAGGAACAAATTATTGAAAAATTACTATATCAATACGAGCTCTATGGCATGCAACGATTTATGGCACAAATTGATTTTGGCGGTGTGCCATTTGAAAAATTAATGAAAAATATTGAAATTATAGGGAACGATATTCTACCTGCAATTAGAAAATATACAGCGAAATAAGGGGTGTTCAGTATGAAAATCGTTGCACTAGCCGGTTCCATTGTCGGCTCAAAAACAAAAACAGCTATTAGTAAAGTGGTTGAAATTTTACAAGAAAAATATCCGGAGCATGAAGTAACGTTACTTGATCTTGCTGAATACAACATGCAATTCAGTGATGGGCGTAATTATTTTGAATATGATGGGGATACGAAATATGTGACTGAAACAATTATGGCTGCAGATGCAATAGTTATTGGAACGCCAACATTTCAAGCGTCAATCCCAGCAACATTGAAAAATATTTTTGACTTACTACCGGTTAATGCCTTTCGCGATAAAGTGGTGAGTATGGTTGTTACAGCGGGCACATCTAAACACTATCTAATGATTGAGCAGCAGTTAAAGCCAATTCTCGCTTATATGAAAGCACATATTGTTCCAACATATGTATTTATAGAGGAGAAGGATTTTTTGCGGAAGGAAATTGTGAATGATGACGTCTTATTCCGCCTTGAGCGTTTAGCTGAGGATACAGTGATGGTAGCTGAAGCGTTTGCAGAAATTCGTGCGAAAAAAGATGCGGAATATGATTTTTAGAGATTACTATAAAATTTAGACGCTACATGAGAGGAAATCTTATGTAGCGTCTTTTCATGCTTTTTATTTTTGGTTGGACCACATAAACCACCGCGCATGACCATCAGGGCGTTCCATTATACGTATCGATTCTATTTCTCCTTGATCAATAAAATCCTGGTGCAGCTGTGAATCAAATATATTGTTATAACAATGGTAGAGCGATCGTGCCATGCTTATTTCTTTTAGTTGTTCGATTAATTCCAGACGTATTTCCATTGGGATTTGATTGGCCACATGTGTATGATAAACAACTAACATCGCCTCTTGATTAATTTCTCTACTAATATCTTTTAGAAGTTTAATGCCATCTCCTTTTATCAGCTGTAAATCGAGCTCTTTTAAAATAGGGAGTGCTTGATTTAATAGCAATCTTCGTTCTTGATGCTCTGGCCAAATTAATGCTTGGAGCCATTGAAGCTCTTTTTTATTATGGATATCAATTGGATTTAAATCGATACCAATCCTTTGACAAACGACAGGAGGGATCGAAATAGAGGCTGGCAGTGATTCTCCTCGATTTTCTGATGACAAAACGAAAGAACTATTAGAATTCATTACTTGAAGCTGTTGATTATAGCAGTAATTGTATTGATCCATGCCAAGCTGAAGCCCTGCACTAGCACCAATTTCTATTAAGGCTAACGGTTTTTGATGGAGTTCATAGATTTCTGTCATCATCGGATAAAGGTAAGAACAACGACGAATTTCATTAGTCTGGACAAGTTTTTCTTGCAATAAAGCCTTTAATTCATCTGAATGCGACAAAACGAATGCTCTAAAAACAGGATATACTTCATTTATCGATTTTGGCGTTGTCGTTAAGGATGGATAAAAATGAACTAACTCGTCTTGTGATGATGACAGTAAATAATGAACCCCAGCTAATAATAAATTAGGTACAGGTTGTCCTTGGGGTATAAATGTGGCAATTTTTAATATTTCTTCATCATCAGCAATCTTATTTGCTAAATGCTCATACAGTGGACTTGAGTTTTCACATTCATTTTTTGCAAAAATACGGAATTGTTGACTTAATTTCGCTAACATTTTATTTCTCCCCTTTGTAAAAAAATAATCTTTCTAATTTTAAGTTTATTATTATTGGATAATTTAGTAAATTAAATATAGTTAATGAAGTTGATTAAAAATATTAATTAATGGGGTGAGATTTTGGATTATAAATGGATACAGTCTTTTATAGTAGCAGCTAATTCTTGTAATTTTCGAGTAGCCGCAGAAGCGCTACATTTATCGCAGCCAAGTATCACAGTTCACATTCATCAGCTAGAACAATTTTTAAAAGTAAAATTATTTAAACGTGAAAAAAATCGTGTGCAATTAACGGAGGCAGGAAGGCTCTTTCTAATAGAAGCACAGCAAATCATCCACCAATGGGAAAAAAGTATTGAACGTTTTCAGTTAGCAACAAAAGGAATTGAAGAAAAGCTAATTATTGCAATGACTCCTTTAATGGTGGAAACGATATTACCACATGTAATTTATCAGTTTATCAATGAAAATCCTTCTATCGAAATATCGATTCTAGTGGAGGATTCAGCAAAAATTGAGGATTTAATCAATCGTGACAAAGCACATATTGGTATTTCCTTATTGCCAACTCGTTATCGACATTGGCGCCAAGAGCTAGTTGTAGAGAGTCCTTTAGAATTGGTTATTCCACTGGATGCTTTTGATGATGAGACAGGTGCTTATATTGATTATGAGGAATTATTTCAAACCTACACCTTATTTACGCACCATCATCCGACTATTTGGGGGGATTTATTACATAAAATACAGGAAAAATATGTAGTTACGAAGCAAGTTTCTATATCTCAATCTTATGTCGTAAAGCGCTTAATAAAAGATGGGCTCGGTATATCATTTTTGCCACGGATGATTGTGAGAAGGGAGCGTATGGAAGGGCGGTTTAACATCGTTCCTTTCGATGAAATAGCATTGCCTAGTGTTCCTGTCTACCTTTTTTATAAGGAGTCAGTACAGGTACCAGAAGAGTTATTAAACTTATTCCATACGAGGGATTATTTGTGAAAAAATGCAAACGTAATGAAGTTGGTCCATCACCAAAAGTTGTGGATGAAATGCCCTATATATTAGTCGGAACTGAAATCAACCATACGGTATGCTGATGAGCTATTAAGTTTCATATAGTATGAGAGATTATATTAAAAAGGCGTGATTGTATTGAAAATTTTACTGGTTGAGGATCATGAAGATGTAAATACAATGTTAACGGAATTGTTTGAGCAAGCAGGTTATCAGGTGACAAGTGTGATGGATGGTGTAGAAGGTTACCGTGCATTTAGGCGAAACGAGTTTGATATTGTGCTTCTTGATATTATGCTGCCCTATAAAAGTGGGGATGAATTACTAAAAGAAATACGTGCTATTTCAGATGTACCTATTGTTATGATTTCAGCGAAAGATTTAGTGTCAACAAAAATTGATTTGCTACGTTTAGGGTCAGACGGAAGCTGTGGTTAGATGAAGAGCATGCCTATAACTGTTTTAGGAATCCGATTGACGAAAATAGTCAACTAAATCCTAACCAGCTTTTTGATCGATTTTATACAACAGACAATTCCAGACGTAAAAATACTGGACTAGGATTATCTATTGTCAGGCTACTAGCAGAAAAATTAGGTGGAAGTGCAACAGCCAAAATAGAAAATGACATGATTGAGTTTTTAGTGTCCATAAAAAAGAATTTGTAATAGTAGTAGCCAAGAAGCTTATTGCATCTTGGCTATAAACGTTTAGATCGAAAAGCTGGAAAAATGTTATAACTTTTGTGGAAATATAGAACAATTTATGGTAATTATAGTATGTGTAGTGATAATTAAGATATGGCGATTTCATAACTTTACGTTTACCTAAAACATTTTGGATTGGACTTGCATTAGGAGAAAAGGGGATCTTAATTGATTGATGGATAGAATTTTAACTGCCTCTAGTTTAATCCATGCGAAGATGAAAATATAACTTTAATGGGGCAGGGATGGATTGAATCATATTTTAGATAAGATTTTAAGAAATTGATAACACACATACGTAGAGTTGAAAGAATAGTGTGACTTGAAAAATAAGAGTGGGTGTAGGTATGATAAAAAGGTTTAGCTGGAAGAAAAACGATATACATTCAATTCAATTAAAAGATAATTTATATATCATTGCTCAACTATTAGAAATTCCATATGTTGCATTTTTTAATATCTCGAGTGAAAGAAATAATTTTAATGAGAAGCCACATGACTTAAATGATTTAAAACCTTTTGGGGTATGTATGGTTTTAAACGCGTTTTTTAAAAAGTGTTCAGTAGGGAAAGTAAAAAATGTCCAACCTAACTTGAATATCCCTATACCAGAGATTTTTATTAGTAGTGACAGAGGACAGTGGGGAAATCGATTGGAATTTAGTGATGATGAACTTATATATAATTTGGTGAGAATTGATCCCACAGTCGGCGATAAGGGTCTTAGGGGTAATGAAATTATTCAATATAATATCGATAGAAAAGACTTGGGAATTTTAAATAATTATGAAATTGTTGGCTACAACACAGGTTATGAATTTGTACGTCGCTTAATTTTATCTTTTGAAAATAGCCGTTGGATCGATCCATTAAAAGAACAACGATTGCTTGGTAAAGATGACTATCCGTTAAAAACAGTAGAAGAAATGTGGAATTCTGGGGTTCCGAAGTATGAATAGGTGAAAAATTTTTTATATTAAAGGAGGAAACATTGTGAAGAAACTTGATTCTGAATTCAAATATTTAGTAGATATGTACGAGGATACTTTTTTTCCAACGTTTTTAGTGGATAAACTTAAATTGCATATTGTTAAAGTAGTTCATTTTATTGAGGAGAGCACTCATACAGTGGAAGAGATTCAGGAAAAGTTAGACGAAATGACTTTAGCTATCAATGAGCTACAGAATGAATTTTATGAAAATGACAGTGAAATAGAAACGTTTGCACGGGATTCAATCGGATTAACGGTAGAAGAAATTTTACAATATTTTGAGATTGATATCGATATTGAAGAAGCTCTTAGAGAACGAGATTGGTGAAAAATTTGTATGGCATCCTAACTTCCTTTTTGATTCACTGTGTTTAGAAAAGTATGTTTGTCGACATCAGATAAGGCTCACCTGGTTAACCTCTTGTGAGAGAGGAAGCTCCTAAAATCTGAAATTCAGTTAATAAAAAATACATAATTGATTTTCGTGATGTTTACAACACAATATAGGGTGTAATGATGACATTCGAAACTTTACTTAGGTGCAAAATGGTGGATACTCCAAAAACAAATATTACAAGGCGGTTATATAAATGTTTTATAATTGTTCATTCCAGCTAACACGAAAAGATTTAGAAGAGGTTGAAATCTTATTAGGCTTTCAACTTCCCCAAGAGTTGAAGAATCATTACCTTCAATATAATGGTGGTTTACCTAATAAACCATGCTTTTTTGAAGAAGATTCAGGTTTGGAAACTAGGGTGCATGTTTTCCTTCCAATTAAATTTGATAACAATATAGGGTACACATTGGAAAAAGGATATTTGGATTTCAAGGGTAGGGATATTATTCCAAAAAAGTATCTACCGTTTGCAAATGACGCAGGTAGGAATATTTTTTGTATAGACCTTGATTCAAAGCAAGTGGTCCTTATTTATTTAGATTTAGGAGAAGTGACTAACAGATGTATTGAGTTTTTAGCAAATAGTTTTACGGAATTTATCAATGATCTTGAGGAATGTTTGGATGACGAAATTGAAGACGACTCATATAAAAAGATAGATTTTAAGAATCCAAAACATATGACAACTAATTTTCCAAATTTGCTGAACAAACAAGACTGTGGAGGGGGCCAGAAAAACGATGATGTACATTGAGCGATGGTGGGGAGAATACATTGGCGGAACCGATGACACATGCACTTTAATCGACTATTTAGTTGACAGAGAATTTGAGTCAGATATTCCAACAGAAATAAACGTTAAAAATATTTTTCAAGACTTTCAACTGAATAATGCTCGGGAAATAAAAGACTTACGCCAAACGAAAGACATTTACTTGATTATAGAAAAAGAATTTTTTCAAGATATAGGCTGTGTGATCAATTTGTTGATAGATATTACGGCTATTATTCTGGAATGTCAAAAAAACGGTAAGGTTCATCTAACGGATTTAGCTGGCAGCATCATGAACAAAAATGCTGTTATTTCTTTAAAAGTGGAAAAAGAAGAAATGGCTTTTTTGAGGAGAGTATTGGAAGATTTTATTCGTCACCCTTTAAGTTATGATTTGGCGGAGTTTTGCCCGGAAGATGATATGCGAGAAATTGCAAAGATATGCAAGGAGATTTTAACAGAACTAAACATGTAAAACTAAGACGATTGAAGATATGCATGGAAAAGTTATTTGGGACTATCAAAATAGAGAAGCGAGAACAAGCAGGATTCTAATTCCGGGAGAGGTGTAACTATGAGTATTGGATTGAATGAGATATGGGATGGAAAAATTCCTGCAGATGAAATGAGTTTGGCGGAATGATCCGATAAAATATGGGAGATTGGCGAACTGGATGCCATCCAAGAGAAGGTGTCGCCAGAGTTATTTCAACTTCATATCACCATCAATACGATCAGTAACTGGCAGTGTGATGGCTGGGACGGTATCATCGCATATCAGCCACATCTTGTGCCATATATTCCCGAAGTTTTGGCGAAATTTGGCTTGCAGCATTTGAAGCATGCTTTTGACGAAGTCATTGCCATTTTCCCAGATTTCATTATGTTTGAGGATGATTCACTTTATTGTGACATGATCAACTTCCTGCATAATATGCGAATTAAGGTAAGTGACGAACGTTTGAACGCGTATACGCAAGAAGAGCGTCAAGCCATGGTGACGCAATATCAGGAAAAGCTCTGTCAATTGGATAAAATTACGGGACCTCTATGGGAATATGGTAGCCCTAGGGACGGTTGGGCCATGATCTTTGATTATATACAGGCTTGGGACGTGAGAGGGTGATGTTTACATAAAAAATAGAAACTTATATAAACAGCCCTTCGGAAAATGAAAATAGGTTGATGGGAATAATCACGTCCCTCCGACAAAAATGGCTCTTGATGAAAGTTGGTGAATGAATTTCGAGAGTCTACCAATGAAAAATTACATGATGCAGAGATTTATTGTATAAAGGAAAATAAAGATAGTTTAGACATATACCTTTCTCTTATGAGCGAAATTGATAAGGTAATTACTTTTGTTAACCCTGTTTTTTGGAAACTCACTTCCTTTGAACAGCAAAATGTCATATTTGAATTTTCAACGTTTGACGGAAAAATGATTCCTGAATTTTTATTGGAAGAATATCCAGAGTTAAATAGTTTTATGATGAGTAGTTATCAAATTTCTTATCTTGATTCTTCAATAGGGCTTGGAGGGATTATTGTATATGAAATACTTGAAATAAAAAACACATGTAAAGAAAACGCATAACCTTTTCCTTACATGTGTTTTTTGTGTTTGAAATATTTATTTTTATCATAATATGAGAAATCAAAACAGCTAGACTTGACTGCGTATCGCTTTGATAGTGTGGAAATCAGAAAGTGAAATGCCTTTTGATGAATAAAATTTTAATAGAAACGGATAGAAAGTAGGAACCTAAATGGAGTTGAATAAAAAGGCTCTTAAAATTTTATCGGAATACGACTTACTTCATCCAGATGAAACTTCAGAGGAGGACTTTCAATTTGCTAAGGATGTAGGTTATATGTTTGACAGTATTACTCAAACACATGATGAAACAATAGAATTTGCTTTTCAAGAGTTAAATAAGTGTAAGAAGAAAAATATGACAGATCTATTTCTATCAAGTTTAAGTTCAGGTCGTTTAGATTGGAGAAGTGGGTTATCAGCATATAACATTTTGAAAGTGTTTCCAAAACATTCCGAAGAGTCTAATGGGGTAAATTGTATTATTTGTTCAAGTAGACCGAACGAGTTAGTTGATTTTTCGTTTATAAATAGTATTCGGTTTAATATAGGAGCAATTATTAGCGGAAGAATATATCATTTGGCTTTTATACTTCAACAGCATAATAAGCTTCCGCATGTAAAGCCGATAATAAAAGATTTTGATATCTTTCAATCTATTATTGAGATCATTAGGAATGCCGAAAGCGATGATACACCATCTAAGGTTCAAAAAAAGATTGGAAAAATTGAAGGATTTAAATCAAATAAAGAACAAAGAAAAGCATTACTGGAGACTCTTGGTTTTTGTAGTATTTTAGAAACAGAAGAGCATAAAGGTTTTTTACATCAATTCACAAATCTTGGTTTGGCCCCAAGATCTAGACATAGCTCAGATTGGTTATATCCCGTGGATTGGTGGAAAGGGAGAGACGGTATAAATCAAGATGCACTAAAATTTTGGTTTGATGAATATGAGGAATTACAAAAATTGTTTATGTAATGATCAATAAAATTTGGCTGCTCTTCTTAATGAATTGAAATATAAACAACACTGACACCATAATAATTTGATAGGTTTGGTTAATGCCTAAACAGATATTTATCTCAGAGAATTGGTATAATTTGGGTATGTGAGTAATGGACTTCTCAACAGTTATAAATGTCAACACCAATATGAACATTTTCGTTTGTTTAAGGAAGTATGCAGCACTTCCAGGTAAAAGAGATGAACGATTTGAATGTAAAGTAATCATGACTCATGAACGTCTCATTCTTTGTAATGCTTGGAAAGGGGAAAGAAGCCAGTCGATGGGGAATTTTAAAAGTTTATTGAGAGATAGATCAAACGCGCTGATTTTTATGGGGAGAAAATTCACTGATGGTGATACTAGTTGGATTGGTGGGAATGCCCCAGCGTACTTTGATGATCAGAAAGATTTTCAAAGTAAATATGGTTCTAACTATTACTTTTTCTTATCATTAGTTAATCCGCTAAATCCAACAATGATGTTTACAATTTTTTTCCCTAGAGAATATGATGAATACTTAGAAAATAACAAGTATCCTAATTGTGCAGTTCTACTAATCGAACACCCTGTATCTTATGAAAGTAGCACAGATATGTTCACTAATCCAAATATGAAGAAATATGCGATTGGTGATTGTGAAGTAATAAATAACGACATAATTGATAATCAAATATTTTTAGTGAAATTTGGCGGAACTCCTGAACACATCTAAAATAAAAACTTTTATACTAAAGATTTAGTAGCTGATTCGTTTGAGTTTTTATTTCAGATTGATGAACAAGGGTATCCAGAAGAAGATGATTTTATTCATGGGAACTATCCATTTTCATATGGTGCCATATACATATATGCACAAATTACGGAAGAGAATGTTACAAATTCTGTTGTTGGATATTGGCAGTTCTCGTGAAACATGACAAAAGATAAACATACGCATGCTCTTTTGTCTACACCTTTTGTAGCCGCTTTATGCGTGAGAACAAAATTAATTGGACGGATATTGATAAGATCCAAGGAAAAGGGGAAAACATTACATTGGCATGGGGGGATTAAATGTCCAAGTTAGAATATGGCAAAGAATTTTTGAAATTACTGGATGAATTAGAAGTGACTTCACCAAGCGAAGTTCTGCCACTAATAAAGAAAATTAATAAAGAAACATGTGTGGAGATGGGAGATGAGACAATTTCCTTCTTTTCAGATACGTTCATTGTTGAAAAATTAGTGGAAATAGCATGCAAATATGACTCCGATGAAAAAATTTTAGTTTGGTTTTTAAGGGCGATAACGAGAATTTCTCAAAGATATAATGTTAATACCCCAGAGATCTACGATTTTTTGTATAAACATATCGAGTCTAATAGTAATGAGATAAAGTTCGTAGTCGCATCACGAATAATATCCATACCTCAATTTGATAAATATGAAGGGAAATGGGATTATATTATTTCGACTGCAAAGATTCCACCTAAAGTATATTCCATGGACAATTTTTTATTTGTAATTGAAAAGAAAATTAATGAAATTCCTAGTGATAAAATAGAAATTATTACTGACACTTTGACTAAATATATTAATTCTTCAAAATTGGATATAACCACACATAATCGTTATGAAGATGTAATAGAGAAGTTGAAAAGAGGATTTAGAAATTATGACGAAAAATATTTGGAAAGCGAATCAAGTGATTAGTATAGAAACAAGGTGCAAAGATGAAGATAGGAAGAACAATATTTATGTTTTAGCACAAATGATTAATAAAGCTCAATTACTGATTTTTGATTTATACAGTGACGATAATAATTGGGGGGATGTTAATTTAAACGAAGTTCCTATTTTATTTAGTACGACTGTAACAAGACAGTTTATTAAGAATAGTAATATTTATAAACAAAGCATAAAACCCCTTACAAATTTCAAACTTTCAAAATATAAAATAGAATCTTTAGGTATGGGAAGTAGACATGTTACTGTATGGGAAGGAACGACAAATGAGCGGAAAGTATTGATACTGGGTCAAGGTGGGGGGAGGTTAATAGAAGAATATATGTCTACAGGTAGTTATAAAACTAAAATAATTATGCCTTCAATTCCTGTAATAGATAGCGAGACCATAGATAAATATGAATTAACCAATGTCAGGATTTATGCAGAATTTAATGAACGATTATATCTTTGTTATAAGTTTGGGAAAAATGTAGATCCTTTAAAAGATTTGATTTTTGATAGACCAATTCCTTTAGAATATAAAGAATATATTGATATTATTTCTTCGTAAAAACGGTATTGAACGGGTCTACTGATTTTTTGATACTACTAAGGTATTATTTGGAAGGTGTACTTGTAGAGCCCAAAAAGAGAAGCATAAATCATAAGAATTTGGATTATAATGCTACTTTTTCATTTAACTAAAATATTGATTATTTACCTTTTGGAAAACTTTCAAAAAGGCATCTAATTCTATGTCAGAGGTGAAATTAATGAAAAATACGGCTTTGTGGTTGGAACAAGGTTATTGTTCCAGTCATTTAAAAAATGCACAATTGCAAACTAAAGGTTTAACATTAGAAATCCCTTTTAATGATGCTATTAGCGAATATGATATTTGTAGGTTTAAATTGATTGTTGAAGAAGTGAGAAATGAAAACCAATTATTGTTGGACCCCACTACATTAGGTGAACAAATAAAAGAAATAATGTATGAAAATGTATCGTTTTTGGAAAGAGATTTTATTCGCTATACATATGAAAATGAATTCGAGTTTCTTAATAATAACGAAAGTGAGACTATTCAACAAGCTCTAAGGGATGGGATATTACAAGGGGAAAATTCTTATCTGAAGGATTGTATAGAATTAAACGGAAAATATGATATGAAGATTCAAGTTTTTCGACAAGGGATTCATCAGCCTGATTTTTTATCATCTGAAGCCCCTCAGTATTTTACGGATTATGAACAAAAAATTGATACAATTACGGTTTATGTGCTGATATTTAGAAACTCTATTGAAATTCATAGAAACAAAAAGCTTGCTAATTCTTCTGTTTACGGAAGCTTTGGGAATCTAGGTTTTTTTATGGTTGATCTTAAGCTATTTAGTGAATTTATAAGCAATGAAGTTGGTAATGGGCCAAATAATCTTGTTGATTTATTTACTACAACCGATTTAGTTGATAAATGTTTTGAAGAAGGTATGCTGATTATTACTTGGGGGATTAAACCTTGGCATTATTATATTCAAGCGATGAATAATTCAATTATATTTGATGAATGCATAGTCAGTGGGACCTATAAGATTAAAAAAGAGATAAAGGAGTTATCGATTATTCCTGGCGACGAATTGCTTACATGGCCTGCATGTTTAGAAAAAGAATGGCCTAAAATACAATTGGAAGGTGCTGGTGAAAAAATTAATCTTTCGCTATGTACTTGGTCAGGTGCTCTCGGAAACGAAATAATTCCTATGTATATTCTTCAAAGAAGGGAAGAAAAGGTAGAAAATATCGAACCGATTATTAACTATAGTTTCTTTTAAATTATGGAGCTGCGTTAAATGTTTATCCTTCAACAATGCAGCTATCGATGAGGAGCGGTCGTTTAGCGTATAAATTGAAATTTGGGAAACTAACTTTAAACTTGAAGTTTGTAGAAATCAAAGAACAGTTCGGTTACTATATTAGCTGTTAAAAAGTTTATAAGGTTAGGTTTGTTAGTTGAAGACGATTTTTCACTATATATATTCTTAATTTTTTTATCCAGCATTATGGGAAGCTCTTTTTTTTCAAAGCATATGCGAGAAGGTATTAAATCCTTCTTTTGCATATGTTTTTTTTGTTTTACATCGGCTTCCGAAATGTAAAAAGCCTTGAAACTTTTGTTTCTGATTCAGAGACTTCCTTTCACCGGAATTACAAACAAAGTAATTTATAGTATTATTAGTAATAATATAGGCGTAAGCGTTTGGGAGGCTGAATACGGACTATGTCTTGCTAGATGTAAAAGATTGTCTAGCCATGCGCCCAATCACTTTATGGCTATAAATAGGGAATTCTTAATGAATCAAGAAAAAATGACATGTAAGTAGCTCCGAGGAGTGAAGAGGATGTTTATAGAATGTTCTACTCAACTAACAATAAGCGATTTAAACGATGTAGAAACTAAATTGGGATTTAATTTACCAGAACAGCTGAAAGAACATTATTTACAATTTAATGGTGGAGTTCCAGTTAAACCTTGTTATTATGCACAAGATATTGACCTTGAAACAGAAATTGCCGCGTTTTCTTCAATAAAATATAAAAATAACTCAACTTTACTAGAAGAAAGCTACCTAGATTTCATAAATAGGGGTGCACTTCCCATGTATTTTTAGCGTGGTATTTCAAAATAGAATAAATGTGGAGATGGGGAATTAAACTAAATGCAAAGGAGTGAAAAATCCGAATTAAGTTATTTGGATAAATAATATGGAGAATAAAAATAACATTTTAGTTGAGCGAAAAGAAAGTATTATATTTCAGTTAGATAAGAACCAGAATGTTGGTAATGGATGGATTGGTGGAAATGCTCCAGCATATTTCGACGATAAAAGCGAACTTTTTAGTGAAATTGAATTTGAATATCACTTCTATCTTTGTTTTGTAAGTCCGGTAGATAAAAATAACATGATTTCTATCTTTATACCAAAAGAGTACGAAAATCGTGTTTCAAAAAATATTTATCCAGACTGCTCATTGTACGTGTTCGAACATCCGATTTCGGAAGAAAGTATGGCTTCTACTTATACCGAATTTGGAATAGTTAAACACTATATATCAGAAGGTATTATTGTGAGTGAAGAACAAGCTTTCGATACCCCTTTTTTTATTAAATATGGAGGAAACCCCTTCCTTATCCAAGAAGAAGAATATTATTACACAGAATTAGAAAAAGATAAATATAGTTTCTTGTGTCAAATTGATGAGGACGGTTATCCAGATGGGTTATTCGATTCAAGAACTAGTTTTCCATTTGGGTTTGGTGCTGTGTATTTGTATGCAATCGTGACGGAGGATTCGATAAAGAATCCAATAGTAGGATATTGGCAATATTCCTAGTTGTTATAAGAGATAGGATTCAAGCACAGGATATAAAAATATATAGGAATCTATTCCGTGGTCTTAAAATCATCCGCCAATTTGTATCTGAATCAGGCAAAAGGTTATATCCGCCAAGACGAGCTACAAGGGATTCATTTTCCACATCATTAAAAGAAAGAGTAAAGGATAGAAGGGTTGGTTATTCCGAGGATTTCGAGAACTTTTCTCTGTTTCATATCCCTTTTACTGATAATGACTTTTGGAATTTTGCAAACACATTAAGGCAAGATAATAAATAGAAGTGGATTCTATTGAAAACAGGGGATGGATTAAAGAAAAATAGATTTTAATCCATTAAAAAGGTTTAGAGAATAGGTCAACCTAAAAAATTTTAATTCATAGGGGGATGATAAAATTGAGAATTTTTGGAACGAAGCCTGAAGAAAATGAAGCTGCGGAATTTGAAAATGCACGATACATTAATCCCAATTGAAGAAATAAATAAAAACTATGAATGGTTAAAGAATAGCGATAAACCATATCAAGCAATGTTAGCGCATATTGATATTTTAGTAATGCTCGCAAAAAGATTTCCTGGGAATGCAAATGTTTTGATTAAACAATATCAGACGAAAGAATGGAGAAAAACCTTTAACGATTGGTTTAATAGATACGAAAAAAAATACCATCTAAATATAGGGAGGGCATTAAAGAAAATGCTGATGAACTCTTTACTGAATTAGAAAAATACGGCAATAATTTACGTTATTAATGCTATTACTTATTTCAAAAGCAAACGGTCTAAAAATTTAATTTTTGGTGGAGGTTTAAGATGAATTTAATTAATGATAAAGAGAAAATAGCTCCGTTTTTTTGGGTGGATCATGATAGGGGTTCTGCGTCGTTATGTTTAAATGTTGGGGGATATAAGCAAGAGATTTTTGATACACGATCTGATGAGGGATTTGAAGGAGGAGGGTATGATTGGGAATCCTTGGCGATTGTCTTTCTTGAAGAAAAAATGCCCGAACTAAAAGGTATTGTCAAGTTTGATTCCGAAGCTAGCATGTTTTGTGCTTATTCCTTTGATAAAAAAGCATTAGAGAAGTTTGCTATTTCATTTAAAAATACATGTGAAGATGAATCGACAATTACGGATTTATTTTCTCGTGCAGAATTGGATTAAAGGTGTTTTTTTCAGATTGTTTTATAGGGCGAAGCATGCGTAATTTTCATTTTTTGAAGCCAGAGATATATTTAGAATTCTATAGAGGTGAGCCAGATAATTAGGGGTGTGAATAATGATGAACTATGCATTTAATGATAGTATTGGCTATTTTGAGATAGACCCACTTTCCCTTGAGGAAGGAATACAGATTGCTGAGAAAGAAAATCACCATTCAATTCGAATCCGTAATTTGAATCTGGCAACAGATTTGAAATGTCACTTAGATTTTTCATCTTTCAACAACAAAACATTTATCAATAAATTGCTGATTAGCGATAATTTTAAATTATCCAAGCATCAAAATATAGAAGCATTAACTACATTATGTAATCTTACAGAAGTCACACTAGGTCAGCCAATAAAGCTTGATTTGAACTATTTTAAAAAATTAGAGAAGGTTGTTGTTGAAAAAGATTACTATCTAAATTTAGACAAACTAATAAATTTAAAAAGGTTATACGCAATTAAATATATTAAACCAGATTGTAAAGAGTTTTGTTCACTAAAATCATTAGAATTTTTGCGTCTTGACACCTCGACTAAGCTAATATCTTTAACAGGAATAGAGGATTTAGATTCTTTGAAATGGTGTTGGCTCCAGTATCTAAATAATCTAGAAGATGCACACGCTCTAAATAAACTAAAAGGACTTGAAAGACTCCAAATTGAAAAATGTAAAAAAATCACTGATCTAACATTTTTGGCAGGGAATAGTACTATAAAAGAATTACAGGTTTCAGATGTTGATTCTCTTGAATTTGTGAAATCTATGAAAAATTTGCATAAAATAAATTTTTGGAATTGTAAAAGTGGAGATTTATCTCCTTTGTTAGAGTGTCCATCACTAAGAGAGGTTGCATTTCATCCTGAAAAAAGACATTACTCTCACAAAAAAGATGAAATCAATAAGTTGTTACAAGAAAGGAAGTCTAACTTGCAGAATGAAAGGAGGGCTGCTCAATGAAATTTTCATTTATTAAAGATAACTCTAATCTACAGTTTTCCAAAATAAAAAGTAATGAAGTTGAACGAGTGGAAGATGAACTAGGTATTGTTTTTCCAAAAGATCTAAAGCTATTTTTGACGGAGATCGGCTACGGGTCTTTTGTGGGCGACGAAGATCTTGACGAAAATTGTGTATTGAGTCCCGCATCAATTAGGGATTTTCGATTAAGACAAGGTTTTTTTGATGCTTATCCAAACTACGATGAAGATAGTAAATTAGTTTTCTTTATTGGATGGGAATCAGTGCCTTTTTCAATCGGATTAACTGATGAAGAACAAAATGCTGTCTATGATAACGAAAAAAAGATTGCAAACTCTCTTGAGGAATTTTTATTAAAGATTATCGAAGATCCTGAATACTACCAACAAGATTAGTGTGAAAGGATAAAAATGGCGAAAAAATATTGTCGTTGTGTAACGTAAAGAGCTATTTTTAATTCAAATTGTACGCAGGCCCTAAAGCTAAAATGGAAAGGTGATAATATATGGAATTTTATGAGAAAATCGAACAAGTGGCTACAAAGGATGAATTTTTAGAGTTTTTAAATATGCTTTCAAAGGATTTTAAACTTAATGTAGATGAATGGGAAAATAAATCTATTAATAACTATCTTGAAGCAATTGAATCATGGATAGAGGCTATGGAGGGTTATTATATAAATAGTGGTTTACCCGTACCAAATAACATTGATTGGAATTTCTTAGCTACCGTATTTTATGTCGGTAAGATCTATGAATAACAACATGCTTTAACAATCATTGTAATTTTACATATGCGAGAATTGAATAAATTTTTTAATTGATTATTCCTTCATCTGTACGACAAGGGGACCAAAACAGCTAGCAGTTCTGAGTTGAAAGAAGGTATGAAAGAATATTATTTTTGAAAAAACTAAAATGAAAACACTGAATAGTAGATTATCTTAAATGAAGGGAATGGCATTTTTAATATGGGAAATACATATGCGATTTTTTAAAAAGAAGGTATATTTTGTCCTACTTACCTAGAAGGGATTATGCATACAGAATTCTTTGAAAAAGATCCTTTTGAAGCGAGAGACTCTGATGCAGGGGAATGGAGAACCACAAGAAATATTAAAACAGAACTGCCTGAAGAATTATGGTTTGTTTCAAAAGATATAAAATATGATTTTGATTTGAGATGGGATAGAGACGGTTTTTTCTTATCTTCAGAATTTCTAAAATTATTACTAAAATTTGGAGTTGCCAATTTTCAATACACTAAATTGCATATGGTGAACAGGCATAAAAAAAGCCTAACTTCAAAGGAATATTATTATGTGCGATTTTATGAGAGGTTAGAAGATGTAATAGATATGGAGAAATCAAATATTGAATTTTATAAGCAAGATGGACGTATAAAAAAAATATGGGATTTACAGCTGAAAGAATCAAATACTCTCCCAGATGTTTTCCTAATAAATAATACAAACCTTTCCACTACCGTCGCAAAAATTTTAACTGAATTTTCTGTTTTCTGTTTTTATCTCTTTAGAATAAAAACGAAGACACTTAAGCAGAGGGTAGTAAACATTCATTTTTTTACTATATCCTTTGGCGAGGGCGACAGAAGTGTGAAAACCTTTATGGAATCGCTTTTCCTTCGATTTTTCGAATCCAAATATGTG
>NZ_JARVRU010000113.1:0-20106 GCF_030209535.1 Lysinibacillus sp. fls2-241-R2A-57 | reverse complement strand
TCTAGTGCCTTTTGTAATGCACTCCAGCTTTCTGGTGTGTAATTTTCTGCCTTTAATGTTCCATTTCCAAGCTTTCCATCAATGTCATCAATCTTCGCTTCAAGTTTTGATCTATCGACGGTCGCTGAGACTGGAGCTAAGTCTTTTTCTGCATTTTCTAATGCTGTTTTTGCATTATCTACTTCTGCTTGTGTTGCATCTGGTTTTGCAAATACTTCTTTTGCCTTCTCTAGTGCCTTTTGTAATGCACTCCAGCTTTCTGGTGTGTAATTTTCTGCCTTTAGTGTTCCATTTCCAAGCTTTCCGTCAATACCTTTAATCTTCTCTTCAAGTTTTGATTTACCGACAGCTGGTGCCACATCAATATTAAATTTATTAACAGGAACGCCATTTGCACCTTTTAAATTACCTGATCCATCATATGACACTGCTATTGTGTTGCCAGATACATCTTTATCTGCTGGTAAAATTACAATTAGTTTTTTTGGATCATTTGGGTCAACTTTAAAAGTCGCATTAGTGATTGTTTCTTCTTGACCATTAGCTGCTTTTAGTTTTACTGTAAACCCATTTGATTCTGGTGCTGTTAGTGCTACTGGTTGGTCAAATGTCAGTACAACTTTATTACCATTCACTTCTGATTTATCTAGGTTAGCACTTTCAACTTTTGGGGCAGGAGCAGCAAAAGTGAAGAATTGTCCATCTCCTAAAGTTGCTTTTGTTTGGAGATAAGTTTCTCCCTCAAACTGGACTTCTGATAATTGATATTCAGTAGCGGTTGTGGAAGTAAAATCTGATTCACTGCTACCTACAACCAATGAGGCACCTTCAGCGAGTTTACTTTTTGGTATTGCAATTAACACTTCGCCGACATTTCCAGTATTTTGTACTTTCCAAATACGCTCTGTATGATTTTTATTTGTATTGCCAATTTGCTGAGTGAATGTTAAGCCTTCACCATTATCTCCCCAAATTAACGTTTGCTTATTTGTAAGTGTTCCATCCACTAATTCATTTTTTGATGACAATACAGGACCAATACCAATTGTTAATTTTGATTTATCATTTACTGATCGACTTTGTTTTTGATACAAATCCTGGACATCATCACGTGTGATACCGGCAATATTGGAGTTGTATTTAGCATCTGCTTGCCAAATTACATTGCCTTCTGTATTGTAATAGCTTATATTATCAAGTGAAATGCCATATTTAATGGCTAAATAAGAATTAATTTGTTTTCTTTCTTGCTCTGTTAATGGAGCTGAATAGAAAATTAATTCACCTACTTGACCTTTATAAAAACCACTTGTATCAGACTGTGAACCCAAAAACATCTTCTGATTATCACCTTTTACAGGGTTCGTTCTACTTTTAACAGAAACAAGTTCCTTTCCATCACGGTAAATGGATTGACCGGGATCTTCAGAGCTATTAATACCATAATTAAAGTTCCAAGCATAATAGTTCCCCTGAGTAATAGAATTACTAGGAGTTGATACCCGCTCAGTTGTTTGCAATCCAGCATCCCAATAAACAGTAGAACCATAGGGAAGATGAACATTTAATCTACCACTGGACCCTATAGTCTCCCAAAATAAAGAATTATTCGTGTTTCCTATTCCTGATACTGTAAAGACATTAAAGTTATTATAGGTAGCTGTCCCTATAACACCTTTCTCGTTAACTAAATAAGAAGAAGTTCCATTAAAAGTTACAGCTTTGTTGAAATTTAGACGTTTGCTTTCATCATTGTATTCAGGCCGCTTACTAGTATCAACTTGAGAGAAATCATTATTATTACCGCTCTGATCTATCCACGTCGTAACCTTACCTGTTTCGTTTGTTACTCCTTTATCAGCGCGTAACCATAGTGCAGCTCCTTTAACACCACCTGGTGAAATAGCTTGGTTTTTAATTTCATTTGCAGTCAAAGTAATGAGACGAAAACCTACAATCTGTCCAGTCGCATCTACTTCATAAATGCCAACATATTTGTTTGTTGTTTCATCGACATTTGTTACATCTGATCCTGAAATGTAATCTTGAGCTCCTGTAGGAAGTGTATCTCCAGGCATAGGATATGTTAGTAGTTTGTCTGAAACAAGTACTTTAAATTTGTTTTCTGATGTTTGAGGTGCTGGGAGTGTTAATTTTGTTGAGCCCTCAGTTTCCCCTTTAGCAGCAGTAACCTCAAGTACATTTGCAGGTGTTACAGCCCCATCCCAGAATTTAATTGAGTATACTTTCCCACCTTTTGTTGTTTCTTTACCAGTTGACTTATAGTCATCATGGAAAAAACCAAAACGAATTTTGTTATCTACAATAGATGGGATAGCCTGTCCAGTTGTATCGTTTACTTCAATTTCTTTTTGGAATACACCATCTACCATCATATAGGCAGTGAATTTTTTTGTACCATCATCTCTTGTAGCAATAATATCAATGATACTGTTTTGGGCAGCTGGTGTACTTCCAATAGGACCTACATCAAAGAATTTCAATTTTTTATTTTCATTAAAATAAAATCCTTGATCTTCAGTTTTATTTTTATAATCTAAAATTTTTGTCCAGCTACTATGAAATGTATCATAAGAAAAACGTACGCTGATCGTATAGCTTTTATCAATTTCTTTGCCTACTTTAGTTGGATCAATATCTAGTGTGAAACCACCCCCACGATTAGTATTTGTTGTCCATTGCCAATAAGGGCCTGTACTATCAGATCCATATGTTGCAGTTGTATTTCCATATGTTTGTCCGCCATGCGTTCCAGAAACCTCCGCTAATGTAGAGTTACCTTTTTTATCTACTGGCAAGATATTACCCGATCCTTGGTCCGTAAATTCATAATCTACAATTAATTCGGGGGTTGTGCTTGCTGCCTGTGCTCTATCGGGTACTATAGCGAATGATAAACTACTAGCAATAAGAATTATTGAAAGCATCATACTTAGTGAACACTTCCACCACTTTTGCTGTTTTGTTGTTTGCATATTTTTTCTCCAATCTTTTTAAAGTTTCCTAAATTACAAGTGAATGAACTCTCATACCTCCTTTTACTCAACAACATCTTTTTCCAAGAGATCCGTTCTTTTCGACAGATTCCCTCATCATTAACTATAGAAAATCGACCTATACAAAACATATACAACAATAATTTGTCATAGGTGCTTTAATTGCTTCCATGACAATATCCACAATCCACATTTAAAAGAACACATTCTATACACTAAAAAACAGGCAATATCGTTGTTCTTTCATCAACATTGCCTGTTTTTATCATCATATTTCGTTAACCTTCTGGACTCTCATAAGTACATAAGACACAAAATCTTTAAAAAAACGCAAAACCTATTTACCTATTCATCCAAAATATACATAAAAAAATCCTAAGCTATGATAAAATTAGGTTATCGACATCTACTAAGATATTTACGTCTAGACAGAACTCTTTTCAGCAGGTAAATAATAAACCATTTCTTATTTTATCTAGGACAAAAATCCCTATGAGTTACCATCACACTTATTCAAAACCATACAGGAGGTTTCCCATATTATGAAAAACAAAAGAAAACTAACTTTACTCGCACTAGTTGCTGTTCCTTCACTGATCTATACTGCACCTACTACGTCAGCATCGGCTGCTGATATCGCGGGACATACAAAAACTGCTTACATATACAATAATTATTACTACAACTCTAACGTTTCGAATGTTATACAGCTTATTTCGAACATTAACGATACTTATTACTCATTCCAAGGAAACCTTGAGGCAGCGCTCAAAGCCTACAATGCGTTAACTGAAACGGAAAAACAATACGTTACGAATTATTCAACCCTGTCAAATCACCAACAGACAAGAATAGCGTATCGTAAGCTTGCTGCACAAATTGATGAAAAATTAGCTTCAGTGGATTCAACTTCATCCAATTACTATCAAAATGTCATGGAAACGAAAGATTGGTACAATACGTTAAATGCAGCGCAAAAAACATATGTGAGTGCAGAATCACAAAAAATACTGAATTCCTATATCACACCAAATACATCTATCGATAAAGTAGTCAATAAAATCCAATTGTTAAACTCTTCTCGTATTAGCTTCCATCAAGATGTAGCTGATGCAAGAGCTGAGCTCAATGCACTACGCAAATATACAAACGTCTCATTACCTGCTGGCGTCGAAAAGATTTTATTAGATGCTGAACAGCTTGTTGTGAAGGACAAGGCGGCGGCAAAGGAAGTGGAGAACGCTATTGCAGCTTTATCGCCTAAGACGTCCACTGCTCAAGATGTACAGGCAGTCAAAACAGCTTTCGAAGCTTTAACGCCTGTGCAACAGCAGCTTGTGCCAAATGTCTGGACATTAGCAGACTATGTAAATGGAAAATATGAGCTACCGACTAAAGGGAGCAAAACAAAAACTCCAGTTTTTTCGGATACAGTAGCCTTACCAGGTAAAATTACAGCTATGACTAGAAACAAAAATACCTATACGGCAAAAATTAATGTTGCTGACTCGGAAAATAGTACAGAGCGCTTCATTTTAACAACAAAATCCAATATGACGGTTATTATTCCACCGCTAGGAACGCTTCTTAATAAGGATACTGGTGTTATGGAAATTCAAATTACACGAAATTTGAATCAGATCACATTCCAAGCAACATTAAATAATAAACCAGTTGAATTCGAGGCAGATATGGAAATCATTCTCGAGAATTTACCATCAAATGCCTCCATCGTTCGTACTTATGACTTTAACGAGCAAATCCCAGCTGATTACACAGTAGAAGGAAATCGACATTTTATTCAAACTACTACACCTGGTACATTCCAGATTGTTAGAAATTAATCCGCTCAATATTTTTCATCATAACCCTCTGCATTTTTGCAGAGGGTTATCTTTTTCTCTGCTCTTCAATCACAACATCAAAAATAGCCCCCCTCTTAAAGATTCATGGACACTTGTAACGAAATCTAACTTACATTAATACACCATAATAAGGATTATTTTATATCCGTGCATCAACGACTTTTGCTCTTTCTGATATGCCAAGCAGCCCCCTTTTGCCAACATTCCTTGGTCCAACAAACAAATACGTATTGCCAAATTCTCCTATTCAATACGCTCTTTTATCACACTTTTCAAAAAAAAATTCCGAAAACCATTGACATCTGTCATAAAACAGGCATATCCTTGAATAAAGTTTCCTTAAAGAAACAATATGAAGTTAGGGAAAAATTATTAACGAAAGGAATAAAAAAGGCGTATGACAAAAACATTAATACCACTTTCTGAATGCTCATTTGGGGATTGTTTTTTAATAAAAGAAATAAAGATCGAGGGTCCTTTAAGAAGAAGATTATTAGATTTAGGCTTTGTAAAAGGAGCAGAAATCTCTGTTCTTCGTAAAAGTCCCTTAGGAGACCCTGTAGCTTATCGTGTAAGCAATACAACAATTGCATTACGTAATGATGAGAGCTCTAAGATTTTAGGAGAAATTGTTAGGGGGGATACAAAGTGAGAGTAAATAAAATAGCTTTAGCAGGTAACCCAAATACAGGTAAAAGCACATTGTTTAATACATTAACAGGATTGAAGCAGCATACTGGGAACTGGCCAGGGAAAACAGTTGTTCATGCAGAAGGATCTTTTCAGCATAAAGGCGAGCAATATGTACTCGTAGATTTGCCCGGGACCTATTCTTTATTTTCCAACTCAACAGATGAAGAAGTAGCAAGAGATTATATTATTTTTGACCAACCGGATGCAACGATTGTTGTGCTTGATGCGACATCATTAGAAAGAAATTTAAATCTTGCGCTCCAAGTATTAGAAATGACTAACAATGTCATCATTTGTATCAATTTAATTGATGAAGCTGAGAAAAAAGGTATCCGAATTGATGAAAAGAAATTGGCTCGCGAACTAGGAGTCCCAGTCGTAAAAATATCAGCTAGAAATAAAAAAGGAATTGATCAATTGTTAGATACATTGAATCAACTAGTAAATGGGCAAATTGTTACAACTCCTTATCGCATGACCTATTCGAAAGAAATAGAGGAAGCCATAACAAAGGTAGAATCGAAATTAGAAGGTTATTTTGATGATAAATATCCATCGAGATGGGTTGCCCTTCGCTTGCTTGACGGTGATGAGGAATTGATCTTAAAACTGCAAAATCATGAGAATAATAGACAGAGAGAGGTGAGAACAAATGGAGTCCCAGTCAGTGTTAAATCATAGTGCGTTAAAAAACATTTTAGCTGAAGTGAAAGAAGTTTCGAATGAGGATATTCGAGATGAAATCGTTAGTGATATTTATACTAAAAGTAAATCCTTATGTAAAAAGATAGTATCGCAGCAGCCTGCAATGTATAGATCCGATAAGTTAGATGAAATTTTCACATCGCGCATTTGGGGATTCCCTATTATGCTCATTCTGCTTGGAACTGTCTTTTACATTACTATTGCTGGCGCAAACGTACCATCAGATATGTTATCAAGCTTATTTGGCTATTTAGAGGGTAAGCTAACAACACTTTTTGAAGTAATGCACGCACCAGAATGGCTACATGGTGTTTTAGTTCTTGGGCTGTTTAGAGGGACTGGTTGGGTTATTAGTGTTATGCTACCGCCAATGGCTATATTCTTCCCTATGTTCGCTCTATTAGAAAACTACGGTTATCTACCACGAGTAGCATTTAACATGGACCGTTTATTTAAACGAGCAGGAGGACATGGGAAGCAATCATTAACTATGGCAATGGGCTTTGGTTGTAATGCTGCAGCTATTCTATCTACTAGAATTATAGAATCTCCTCGTGAACGAATGTTAGCTATTTTAACGAATAATTTTGTTCCTTGTAACGGGAGATGGCCAACACTTATTTTATTAGCATCATTATTTATGGTAACTGGTTTTACCGGGGCAGCAGGTACATTTATGACAGCAGCAATTTTGATGGGATTTGTCATGTTCGGTGTCGTTGTAACATTAACTGTATCTTGGGTCCTTTCTAAAACGGCTTTAAAAGGCGTACCAACTCATTACACATTAGAGCTTCCACCATTCCGAAGACCAAAGTTTTGGAATACAATCATACGAGCAAGTATTGATAAAGCATGGAATGTATTAAAAAGAGCGGTTATCGTTGCAGCACCTGCCTCTATTTTAACTTGGGTATTCGCCAACATTTACGTTGGTGATACAAGTATTCTCATGCACTTTGTTAACTTTTTAGACCCATTTGGTCAGGCTCTTGGTATGGATGGCTTTATTATGGCTGCATTTATCCTTGGGCTACCAGCCAATGAAATTGTTATCCCTATCCTAATTATGGCGTATTTATCTCAAGGAGCTATGCTAGAAATTGAAGATTTATCGAAGCTAAAACAAGTGTTTATCGACCACGGCTGGACGTGGCTAACAGCTTTAAATATGATGTTATTCTCACTCCTGCACTACCCTTGCGGAACGACTTTAGTCAACATTTATAAAGAAACAAAAAGTGCGAAATGGACATTTATGTCATTTTTAATTCCAACTGTTATCGCCATTAGCGTAACATGGCTAACGGCGACAGTTGCTCGAGCGTTTGGTTGGGTGTGATGGAGGGGCTAATTAAAGGATATCGGTTTTGTTATTTCTTAAAAAAGCTGATAGGAGGATGCAACAATGAAAAAAGAATCAGATGATAATGTTGTTTTAATCGCCTCTGCCCCTAAAGGTTATGGAAAAAAAATTATTGAAAATCAAATTTCCCAAATGAATAAACAAAATGCAATATTAAAGCGAAAGCTTGCCGAAATAAAACGAAATACTTATTAAATATATATACGACAGCCCTTCTGCTACGTTTTTACTCAGGAGGGTTTTTTTCATCCTAAAAGATTGGATAATTTTTAGGAAATATGAAATTTAATATCTTTCAACAAAGTGATCTTTAAATTAAAAGTCAAGTTATTGAATGAAAAAGAATAAAAATAATCAAAGAAAAGAGGCACTTTCTGTTCAAATCCGAACAAAAAGTGCCTCTTTATTAATTTCGAAAAACTTAATCGTTTAAAAAACATAAGTTTTTCAGTGCCCTCGTTATGCCCTGCCTCTTTTTTATGCTTATTGAGTTCTAGGCTTGATTAATACATAAGTTGGAGCTGTTGGAGCTGTTGATTCTTTCGCGTAAACAATATTTCCATATTTATCTTTTGTGAATAGATAAATACGTTGGTCTTTTTGGAACACGTTTGTTGAATTCGGATCACTTCCAGTTTGGATAGCTGTAAACGTTTTGGCAGAACTTGCGTCATTAGGTGCTGTAATTTTTCCTTTTCCGTATGAAACGATTGCTCCACCAGGAATATATGTGAAATTACTGCTATCTGCTTTCGTTATAATCTCTTGTACATTTTCTAATGTTAATTCATATCCCTCAGAAAGGACTGCCCAATAATAGTGCTGATCCCATGTAATATCAGTATTTAGGTTTGCGACAACTTGAACCTGTTTAGAAATATTTAGATTACTTAGGAACTGTGTATCAGGTAATAATGTTGCAGAAGTAATTGTATTCACTTTCGTTGGATATTTGTACTCTGCTCTTTCCTTACTAAATGTCCAGCCACCTTTATCTTTAACTG
Organism: Lysinibacillus sp. fls2-241-R2A-57; assembly: GCF_030209535.1. NCBI lineage: Bacteria > Bacillati > Bacillota > Bacilli > Caryophanales > Bacillaceae > Lysinibacillus > Lysinibacillus sp. fls2-241-R2A-57. Next base: position 11,456 of record NZ_JARVRU010000113.1, on the reverse strand, counting down.
TAGCATTTACAGTTATGTCAAAGCTTTGTTTCACTTCATTAGCAAAATTAAGAATTAGCTTACGAGGGTCAGAATCCTTTTTACCAGTCGTATCTTCCCATTTCCATGAAGCATAGGATGGTGAAATAGCTGTATTTGTATCTGGATCTATTAATTTAAAATCTGCATCCTTTAGATCAACAGCCTCTGAAAAGGTTACTTCAAATGTTTTGCCATCGAGACGTTTAAAGATAGGATCTTCTACTTTTGGTGGTGTCCCATCTGAGAAGAATTTGTATGCCATAACACCTGTGCCATTCTCGCCAGGTGTCAGATTCATTGGTTTATTTTGTTTTTCATCATACGTGTAAACTTTCGATTCTGTACCCACCTGTAACATTGTTTCATTATTATAGCGATCCTTTACAGCAACATAAAGCTCGTATTTTTGATGAGGTTCTAAGGAAAGATTAATTTCATTTGTATCTTTCCGCATATTGCTTGCTGTTCCTTTAGCAATAACCTCAGCTGCACTTGTTGGTGGTGGAGTTGGATCTCCTTCTTTTCTCAAGATGTAGTGATATGTTCCATCTTCATCTGACATAAATCTAAAAGTAGCCTTCTTGTCACCTTCTGCTATTTTTATTGATGTATTTTCAATTTTCGGTGGTGTACGGTCATCAATAACATGTTTTGTTTGAATGTCAGATACATTCCCTGAACGATCTCGTAGCACCATATAAATCGAATAGCTCTTAAATGGATCTAATGGTGGTGTCGCATTTGGAAGCGGAATGGTAACCTTTTGTTGTCCTAATTGCGCTGGTTTATTACCACCACTACCGACAATAGCTACATCCTCTGTTCCAACTTTAAAAGTTTTTGAATTCAATTGAACAGCTTCAATTAAACGTAGGCGATCATCCCTTGTTAACTTTAAGTCTGACTCCATAATTAAATAATGATAAGTACCTGCTTTTGTTGCATTGAATTCCACGAGTGTCTGATCTTTTTCCTTATTAATCGCAGGTTCCCCTATGATTGTTAAGTAAGGCCACTCACCATCTTTATGAATATATTCAGCTGTATTTCTTGGAACACTATTAGGCGGAATATTATTAATGTTTTCGAATTCATTATCAGCTAAGTCTTTAACAGTTGGAGATATAGTTACAACTAAGTTATCTCCATTGACAAAACCTGTTAATGAAGGGACAGTGAAGATTAACCTTTTTTGAGACTTATTATAGACAACTTTTTCGGGACGAATTGGTTTTTGTAAGCCTACATTAATAATCCCTGTACCTGTAAATTCATAGTTCTCTACTTTTTCAGCAGTAATAGGATCTAACTCTTCGCTCACTGTTACATAAAATTCGTTTTTAATCTCGTCCAATTTATATAATTCTCCTCCAACTATATATGGAGGAATTTTGTCTAACGCACTTGTCTTGAATTCCTTTATAGCCTCTTTCGGAATAGGGTCCACCGATTTATTACCCGAATCATCCTTCATCACTACATAAAGTTGATACTCTGTTTCAGCTTCTAAACCTGTTAAAATTTCAGTAATCCCAAGTTTACCCGCAACTGCCTTCCCTTTACCTGTTGGCTTAGCAATAATGTCTGCAGTTGTAGGATCTGCGGCAGTCGTCTTTTTACGCACATAGTAGTAATATTCCCCTGGCTCACTCGCTGTAAATTTTAACTCAGCGCGTGTTCCGCCATTTAGTGGATCTACTGTAAGTGACTTTACGGCTGGCGGTGAGCCATCCTTCATTTGGAATGATTGTGATTTAATATCCGAAGCATTTTTCGCTCCATCAACTACCATTACATAAACGACATATTCTTTTTTCTCACCTAGATTAGTGACTTTAACAGTGTTTGTGCCTTTTACAGCCGCACCTGTTCCACTTGCTGCGTTTTCAGTAGCAATACGTTCTACCATTTCTCGTTTTGTTGGTGCATCAGCGCTCTTTTCACGAACTATATAATAGTAAGTGCCGACTTCATCTGACGTAAAATCCACCTGAGCATCGCTACCATTTAATGGTGTTACCTTTGTGATATCAACCATTGGTTTCGTTTTATCAGTCGGTTTTTGATTCTCAATTTCATCCTTATCAATCGGTTTACCGTCTGGATCAGTAATAATGCCTACATTATCTTTATCCTCTAGGAAGTCGTCGAAGATATTATTCGGTGACTCGCCCTTCGGTATAATAACTTTGTCAATATATGTGTAATCTCCAATATCAACCCAACCATATGCATTATCAACGTACAGAGTACCTACACGACCGTCCAAATAAAGCTCTAAATCTGTATAGCTATTGTAGTTAATCCAGTCGATCTTGCCATCTCCGTAGATTGTTAGCTTTGTATCTGTATCGAGGTTTAGTGTCCCGATATTTCCTTGAATCTCAAATTCACGGACATTTCTGATGATGTCTACACGTGGTAGCTTCATATTTGTTTCGATTTTTGTACCGCTTTGAGATACGACTAGGCGTGATACAGTGCTGTTATAAAATTCAATATGTTTTTCAACATTTTTCATCGTCACTTTATCTTTAGACCAATTCTCAAATGGCTTGTTTTTATCAGGATTCTTGTTTGAATTCTGATCTGTCCAATTTTCAAAATCCGTTGTCGGACCGTTATTGGACGGGGGTGGATTTTCACCATTTGGATTTTCGGGTTTAGACCAGTCGATAAACGCAAAATTATTGCTTGCTATACGGCCAATCGATAATGGATTATAGTTGGAAACACCTAAATGTAAAGGTGGACGTACCGTTTCGTTCACATACATTGTGCCAGTCAATGTAACATTTGAAAATTCAATATAGTTCCCATTTACGATAATTGTCGCACCGAAGGAACCATGATCGCCATCAAACTCTAGGAATTTTGAGCTTGTCCCGCTCGCATTCAATGTTAGCTTCGATACAGAGCGAATAGTTTTGCCTGAAAGATCCCCTTCAATAAACGCACCTTTTAATACTGGTGCATTATATTCGTTAAAAATATGTGAAAGACTTTCTGGTACTGAATATGGTTCAGCATTTATGTAGACAACATCGTCTTCAACACCTGTAATTTTGAAAGATGTGGCATTGCTCTTTTTCTCTTGTGAACGCACAATAAAGGATGCAATTTGTCCACGAGTTACCGCATCAAATGGTGAGAATGTGACAGGTGTTGTTCCTTCTGTAATATTTAAATCAACTAAAGTTTGTATATAGATGGCGTTGCTTGTTTGGCTTGTTACATCTTTGAAGCTATGGTTGTAATTAGATGCCACCTCAAATTTAAAGCCTAGCACTAATATTTTCGCTAATTGCCCACGTGTAACGACTTCATTTGGCATAAATGTTCCATTTGAATATCCAGACATGATTCCTGCATTTTGCAATGCGGCTACATATTTATAGTATTCACTGCCCTGTGGAACGTCTTTAAAATATGGATCTTGTACATTTTTTAAGTCTAAGTCTAAAACAGTTGCTAGCATTTTTGCTGCCTGACCACGTGTTACATTTTGATTTGGTCGAAAAGTTTTATCTGCATACCCACTAATCGCACCTTGAGAGTATAGTTTTAAAATATTGTCATAATGACTTGAATATTGGTCAATATCTGTAAATGGTGAAGTAGCTGCTGCTGCCTTTTGTGGTGGTGGCACTACAACAGCAATCCCACTAGTAGCAAAAACCGTTGCTATCAGTGCTTTATTCACTTTTTGGATTTTTGTTTTATCCATCCCACTCTTCCTTTCTTTTATGTATTTTGATACGTACAAAATATCATTTTCATCATACCCTTTATATCGACAGGTAGATAGTGAACCTTCATAGACATTTCTAAAATAATGGAAAAAAATCGTTAATAAAAGCTAGCAATAAGCTCAAAAAGGCACATCATCATAACGTGGAGTTGATTTCCGTTCCGACTGGGCGCTTTGCTGCTGTCGCTTCGCTTTCGCGCAGATATAAAACATTTGCTGCTGTCGCTTCGCTTTCGCGCAGATAAAAACATTTGCCGCTGACGCTTTGCTTTCGCACAAAAACATCCGCTAGCCTCCAGGGTCTCATCTGTGACGCTAATCCCCAAGGAGTCGCCCAGTCTTTGCTCCAATCAATTTATTTTTAGAGCATACGTTTTAACAAATGTTATCCCTAGCTTTTGGTGATGAATCAAAAAAACAGTTTGGACACTACACTCTTCGTCTACTGACCAACCGTTTTTTTGAAATTCCTTTCATAACACAAAAAAACCAAGGAGCATCGGTGCTCTCTTGGCTTTAGCGATATATAGGCATACATCCGGTCGAACTTGCGATGTCATAAGGGAAAGGGGGATAACCTTACATCTTGTCAAGTCGATCGAGAGATGTGTCCCGAGTTTACGAATCATTTGAACATGTTTTAGAAGTCATATGGGGAATGACTTAAAAGTAGCTTGCCCAAATGATTGTCGTATTAATCGTGTACCCCAAAAATAAAAGATGTAAGCCTATTTCAATACATTTTTTTATTTATTTTCTTGTTCAGCGACTATGACTTGATTTCGTCCAGCTTGTTTTGCAAGATACAGCGCCCCATCCGCAGCTTCAATCAGCTTTTCTGCAGTGTCAGCCATTTGTGGATATACAGCAACTCCAGCAGATAATGTCACTGGGCGACCACAAGGACTTATAGTATGAGCCAAAATATGGCGCAGTTGCTCCGCCACCTGTGCCGCTTCCTCAGCTGTAGTATTTGGCAATAACAAAACAAATTCTTCGCCACCGTAGCGACAGCAAACATCTCCATCACGAGCGACTGCTTTCATATTTTGAGCTAAAAATTGCAATACTTTGTCGCCGACTGCATGGCCATACGTATCATTAACACTCTTAAAATGATCTAAATCAAACAAAATGAAGGCATGCGGCAACTTGTTTTCCAGCCATTCAGCTAGCATTGCATCCATCGTGCGACGATTCGTTATACCTGTTAATGGATCTGTTGTAGATTGATCCTTAAAATAAGACACTTGCCCCTGTAAAAACGTTAAACTGTGTATAAGAGCACTCTTCAAATAATAAACTTCAAAATACCAGCCACGCACAGATTTCAAGCCTTCTACATTTTTCGTTTCCAAGCTCTCCTCTGTTAAAGTAGCTAATTGCTGTAAAGGATTTGCAATACGTGCTGCCGCCCAAAGTACAATAATGAGTGAAATTAGCATAAGAGGAATGGATTTTATAATGACATCCTGTACACGATCAAATGAAGGTTCTAATGCTACATCTAATGGTCTTTGAGCAACAACACCCCAACCTGTTAAAGGGACGGTACTATAACCAGCAAGCATTTCTATTCCTTTTGTATTCACCACTTGCTGTGCTCCATTTTTTCCAGAAACTACTGCTTGAACAACTTTATTATCAATAGCAATATCATTGACACGACTTGGGTCCTGATGATAAATAACGCGTCCATCTGAATCAACTACATAAACATACGAACCATCCTGATAATAATGTTCCCCTAGTAACGTATTAAAAACATTTCGTTCCTTTAAATAAATTGTCCCAGCAACCATTCCTAAATATTCATCTTTCTCTGAAAAAATAGGATACGATATAAAAATCAGAAGACGTCCTGTCATCCCCTCATATGGTTTTGAGACAAAAGGCTTCTTTTTCAATAACGCTTCTTCTGTTTCAACAGCGTTTAATACTTGGCCTTGCACCTCTTCAGCTGGTGGTGTAACAGATAATACAAGACCCTCTGCATTTGTGATAAACACCGAGTTAAACATATTATCTTGCATTTTCAAACGCTCTGTTTCACTATTCAATGCATTCTCATCATTCATTTTCGACTTTATATGGTTGGCGCTATATCCTAAAATCTGAAAAGCTTCCTCTAGATAAGCACTTGCGGTTGTCGCTAATTTTTGAGCATATACTCGATTCGTTTCAAGCGTATTTTCTTTAATGGAGTCAACATTCATTCGATAACCGCTCCAAATGCTACCAATGCTTGTTAAGAAAAATGCAGCCAACGCAACTCCCATGATTAAATGTTTTAACTTTATACGTTTTGATTTCATTTTCTACCCTTTACCTCTAGCTTATAATTTCTTATAAATATCTTTTTCAACTACTGCCAATTAACTTTATCTCTATTAGTCTATTAAAACACAAAAAATTCCTTATTAAGGATAATTTCGTTTGTTAAGAAAAAACATTTGTCAAAATAGTGTTTTTCATGACCCTATTATAACAAAAGTACGATAGTAGGCTCATAACCATAACGTGGGGTTGATTTCCGTTCCAACTGGGCGCTTTCTCGGGGCATCCGATGAGCCCTGTGACGCTGCCCCCCAAGGAGTCACCCTGTCGGAACGAAGATCATTACATATGTTTAAATCATCATCATCCCTAACTTTCGGAGGATGATCCATATAGTAGGGAAAGTTCCAAAAGTTTAGCATCGTTAACGGAATAAAAATATAGTATTTTATATCTATAAAGCTCTTATATTTTCGATAGATTTTTATTATAAATTTATAGAAGAGGGTATAAATATGTTGTTACGTAAAGCAGCTCCAATTATGTTTGGTTTCAGTATGGCATTATGGGCCAATACTTCTTTTAATCCAAAAAAGACAGCTCGTTCAAATGCAATAAATACATCAAAAACTTTGTCACTACCTAGCTTTCAAAGTGAATATAAAATGAAATGGCATCGAGTAAATGCGGACTACTCCCAATTCTCCCTCGTAGGAAAACATAATTCTAATGAGATTGGAGGATATGAAACACGTATTGGGTATAGCGTATTTGGTGTTCTTATCGGTGCCAATCGAACAGATGTGTATAAAAAATATGGTCTTCCGCTCAGTGCCATTCACTATCAAAATACAAGTTATTTACTCGATTATAATGATTGTGAAGGTAATGCTACACATGGGACCTATTTAATCGATCATCACTATGTTACTTTTTTCTATGATTTACACAAAAACAATAAAGTTCGTTCTATCATTTGGATTAATGCCGAAACAGAATTAAGTAAAAGTGGTTATTATGGTAAGCCTTGCAATGAACTACGAACAGGGCTTGAAGATTTAATGGTTGAACTTATTAATCATGAGCGAGTTATAGAAGGATTACAGCCACTTATTTATGATAAAAAATGTAATCACATTGCTCGACAGCACAGCAACAATATGATTACACATCAATTTTTTAGCCATAAGGATCATGTAGGTAATCATTCCAATGACCGTCTCACTGTTAGTGGAGTTAATTACTTCTGGTATGGCGAAAATCTAGCCCATGGACAGCACAATAGTATTTTTGCCCATGAAGCACTGATGAATTCAAAAGGACATCGTACAAATATTTTAAGAAAAGAATTTACACATATTTTTGTTGGTGTCTGTTTTAAAGATAACGGTGCACCCTATTATACAGTTAACTTCTATTCTAAATAATTTGGTTAATCGATAATCAATAGCACACAAAAATCTCTATGCGAAAATTTATTGCATAGAGATTTTTTTACATCTTTATCACGATAAAATTTTCAGACAAATGAAAGTTATTATCTGAAATTTGACAGAGAATCTTTATTCTAAATTTTTTTACTTTTATTGTTATTCTGACATATAATTTTCTGACTAATTATTTTATAATAAAACTTAACATGGTCAAGCCATCAATTCTTCTGTTATAATACTGATAAATTAACAAACATTCTGTATTAATACAGAAATGGTGCACGCTTTTCACAAAATGGGGATAATGAGAAAAGCGCTACAATTCCTTCTCAAAAATAGATGGCATTGTAGCCTACACAAAAAGGGGTTGGGAGATTTGGGTATTTTAAAGGGGTTAAAAATTCTCGATTTTTCTGCATTACTACCAGGGCCAATGGCGACAATGATATTTGCTGATTTAGGCGCAGAGGTTATTCACGTTGAATCTTCAAAGCGTGTAGATTTAACGCGCATTATGCCTCCTTACGACGATGATCACGAGTCATATATTCATCAACATTTGAATCGTTCTAAAAAATCATTAACATTAAATTTAAAATCGCCTGAAGCTATAGAAATTGTCAAGTCACTCGTTAAAGAGTACGACGTCATTATCGAAGGATTTCGACCAGGCGTCATGCAACGACTTGGCATTGGCTATGAAGCTCTAAAAGAAGTAAATCCAAAGGTTATTTATTGTTCAATTACAGGCTATGGACAAACTGGACCATATAGCAATCGACCAGGACATGACAATAACTATTTATCATTAGCCGGCTTACTTGATTATTCACGCCATCAAGATAAAAAACCTGTCTCAATGGGTATTCAGCTAGCTGATATTGCCGGGGGTACAATGCACGCGGCAATTGGTATACTCGCAGCTGCTTTACACCGCGAAAAAACAGGTGAAGGACAATATATTGATATAAGTATGACGGATGCGGTATTCTCGCTCAACGCTATGTATGGGTCTGCCTATATTGGCGGTGGTCGTGTTCCTCAGCCCGAACAGGAAATTTTAAATGGCGGCAGCTACTATGACTTTTACAAAACAAAGGATGGCCGATTCTTCTCTGTAGGAAGTCTTGAGCCTCAATTCCGCAAATTGCTCTGTGAAGCGCTTGATATTCCTGAGCTCATTGATAATACTTTTAATGATTCATACTATACACAAATTCGTTTTAAAGAGGCAGTCCATGATGCATTCTTATCGAAGACTTACAAAGAATGGCTTGAAGTATTTAACGAGGATTTCGAGGGATGTGTCGAACCAGTTTTAACTTTTCCGGAAGCATGCGAGCATCCACAGCTCAAGGCTCGTGACATGATTGTAGATATTCCCAAGAGCGATGGTACAATACAAAAGCAAATTGCTTCTGCTTTTAAGTTTGACGGCGCCAAGCCAGAGTACAAGCATGTCGGTGCCAAACTTGGAGAGCATAATGAAGAAGTTTTATCTTCACTTGGCTATAGTGTCGAGCAAATTGCTGACTTACAGGACAAAGGGGTTTTAGAATAGTACCATTACGCAAAATATATGAAATAAAAAGAGTGTCTAATGCTGCATTTAAAACATATTAGACACTTTTTTTGTATTTCTAATCCGTTGAAAGAAGTTAAACATACGCACTTATAAATACTCTTAGCTTTTCGAAATGATCCTCTATGAGCAAATATTTTTTATAGATTTCCATTAATTTTTCAAAAAGCTCGTACTGCTCCGTAACAAATAAAACTTTTAAAATATTTAGCATATGCAAGGATGCGCTCTGTGCTACCAAATAATAAGGCGTATCTGGTTGACGGTAATGTTGGCGCCATTCTTCCACAGACAAGCCAATATGCTGTAATGAATTATTAACATGTAGGGCAATATCTTGCTGAACTGATGCTTCAATCGCGATAAATTGCTCATTACTATAGTTTTTCTGCACTAAAGAGGCATGTATTTTTTTATTGGATGCTAGTACATGTTCCTGTAAAAGCAGGAGCCCCTCTTGATAACGCTCCATTCTTACATAATGATCAAGCAATACAGCATACAAATTTTCTAAAAAATTAAGTTCATAATTTTTAATAATGGCAGGAGGTGTTGGCTTACGATTAGGCAATAACTCCTTATACTCCAACAAAACCTCTATCGCGTAATTATTAAGCCGTTCATCTTCTAATAAATACTCACCATATTGAATAACACTTTCATTATTCTTCTCCCGATGCGCTATATGAAACAGAAGATAGGCGATCAGAACTTTTTCTTTCTCCGTTAACGCATACATCGAATATCGCCAATCCGCTTCAAAGGAAGTAATTAAAGTTTTAACACACCGATAATCCCCTTCTGATAAACGATAGTGAGTTACAATCTGGTAAAGATGTAGCTGTTTTTTCGCCAAGCAAGTAGAATTCCGGTTATCCACATAAGTTATACACTTATCCAGAGTCTTTTTATAATAATCCACAAAGTTATCCACATGTGTATAAGTTTTTCTTGTAGATTGTTCAATATGACCCATCATTTCATGGATAAATGTGAATTGTTCTAAAGGTTTGTGGATAAACAGTGAATAAACTTTTTTGATGAAAAGCCAATGCCAAAATTGAGCATCTTCTTTATAAATCATATGCACAAAATAAACATTTTCAAATTTATATAAAAATATCTTTTCTAACTCATTAACTGGCATTGTAATTTGCATTCGCTTCCCAAATATTAGCCAGATTAATCGCTCTAAGTCCATTGTATGCTGTGCAAAAAGCTGCTCAAAAAAGGTTTCCTTGCCTTTTTGCGTATAAAAAAAATCATTGAGACGTTCATTTACAAATTTAGTATCCAAACCATGCTTGTTAAAAAAAGTTTGCATGTCTGTCGTTACACGACCCCAATATTTTCGTGCAGTTGAAAACGCAATATTCATCGCCGTTTCTTCATTCACTAAAAATAAATTTGGCAAAAGTGCAGTACCTAGTATTTTCGGGTCTACCTGCAAGTCAATCTCTGCCTCAAACCATTTTGAAAGTAACTTTTCAGCACCTTTTTCACCACTATGTTTATATGTCATGAATAACTGCTCATCACAATCCAACAACATGTAACTGGATCCCCCTATCAAATTCAACCAACAAAGATCTTCCCCTATCATGTAAAATACGTGCCTTTAACACTCTTTCTTCAATATAACAAATCTTATCCAACATATGCTAAAAAAATAGAGATATGTATTAAGAAGTTACAATCAATGTAGTTGTGCAAATTGAACAATTTTAGCTAGATCAGCATAAAAAAAACCATCTATAAAAGGTACAAATACCTCCTAGATGGGTTAAAAGATGAAGCTTGCTGTATATAAAATATCTGAAAGAAAAACGGCAAATGAGCATTGGACAATCACTCATAAGTTGGTAGCCCATTTGTATTGTCACAAATAGCTCATTGCCTACGCTAGTCAAAGCTAGCACCATAGCACGCACAACTAATAAAAGCTATGCGCCATTCACAAATGTAATCGAGAAAAAAGCATTCTCACAACAGTAGACGGGCGACCAACTAAATAGTTACAAAAAAATACGTCAAAGTTTTTTTTGACGTATTTTTTCTGCATCGAAAGCGCAGCGGCAGCAACAGCGAAACGGAGGAAACGGGTAGCCTGAAACGAAAATCACTCTATATAAGGCGACACAACATTCACAAAAATTCCCTTGACCATTTTTCCAACAATATTAAAAAAGTTTTTTCTGCAACCTGGGATAACGGCGCAATCCATCAATTGCACCTGTTATGGCATCAGCAAATTTGTTCGTGAAGGAGCATGTCCCCCACCCTTTCATCATAGCCTTGCTTTTTAACCCAAGAAGATTCGTTCAATTTTCTCCCTACAACAATCGAGTAGGAGGGAGTGATTAACTCCCGACCTCTCACACCACCGTACGTA
>NZ_JARVRU010000208.1:0-20248 GCF_030209535.1 Lysinibacillus sp. fls2-241-R2A-57 | reverse complement strand
TCTACACGACGCAATATCTTGCGGAAACAGGTCAAGCTGTAACAGACCGAAACGTAGCGCGTTCTCGTAAACCATTGAAGTATGAGCGTGTGAAGACATTTTTGACGTTCGTTGACGAACTGTTATTGGATCGTACAAAGACCATGTCTCCAGATGCAATTGTAGGTCTTGCGAAGCTCAAAGGGTTGTTTTCCCTGGAGGAAATGGTCTCAACAAAGACGCTCTATCATTATATCGAGCTTGGTCTTCTGAAAACTCGAAACAGTGACCTTCTCTTAAAGGTACGTCGAAATACCAAGAGTACTAAGAAAACACACCGCCCAAATAAGACGGTTCTCGGTAAAAGTATTGAAGAACGTCCTGATAGCGTTGAATCTCGTGAAGAATTCGGCCATTTTGAAATTGACTCCGTCGTAGGGCGCAAGGATAAAGAGGATGATGTGCTATTAACCTTGATTGAGCGTAAAACTCGTCGTGAATTCATCGTAAAGATGGATGGGAAGGACGCCGATTCAGTTAACTATGCACTCTCTTCAGTCCTCAAAGAATTTGGGGAATACGCATCCACTGTCTTCAAATCAATCACGGCAGATAATGGTTCTGAATTCGCTGGGTTGTCAGAAATGTTTGGTGATAGGATAGATATCTATTTCACTCATCCATATTCTTCATGGGAACGTGGAACAAATGAGAACCACAACGGAATCATCCGTCGTTTCATCCCTAAAGGACATGCGATTGAGGATTATAGCCGGGCGCAGATTCGTATGGTTGAGGAAGCTATGAACAACCTACCAAGAAAGATTTTTGACTACAAGACACCAAATGAGTTGTTTGAAGAGGAACTCCAGAAACTAGTCGCTTAAGACCGCGGGGACACCCCGCACCCCTGAGCCTCCCTCCAAACAGAAAAGTCTTCTGCTCATCAGTCAGCAGCAGATCCTAACCTGTATTGGCTAGCTCCGCAAGGGAAACCACCTTGCAGACCTAGCCAACACAGGTTGAACGGACTACGCCGACCGACGAACAGAAGACAACGGAACCTCTGAGATGTTTTTGAAAAAAGTGTTCAACTTGATATTGCAATTTAGGTATTTATTATTTTATTAACCATACATAGAAAGAGGTTATTAAAACATATAAATTGATTGATGTCAGAATTACAGAACCTCACTTTTATTTTCCCATTATCTTCAATTAAATGTCCAATTGTTCCATTCTTCTTATCTAGTACAAAATACCCACCAAGATCATGACCAAAAATAACCACAGATTGTTCGTTAATGTTGAATGAATAGAAATCATTTAAATAAAATGTAAGTGCATTATTATAATACGGTAGTAATAAATTTATTTTATTACTCAAATCTGAGAGAAGAGAAGATAAGATGCTTTTATTTCAGATTCAGCTACTTTCACAAATTGTTCTTTAATTTCATTTATAATCGGTTCCATAACTTCCTTAATTCTATTATTGTTCACCTGTACGAGCCTCAATGATAGATAAAACCTCTATAGCTGAAACATAATGACTCGGCGATTCTTCTTTTAACTGATTAATAATTGTAATAACTAACTTTTGCAAATTAGGATCTGCATTAGAAACTAAATTTGCATAAATTTTTCTGCTTATTTCTTCATTTAAAATTCTTGCATGTATCCATTCTGTCCATTGTTGAGCATGAGGAAGCATTTTTGGAAGCATTTCAATAAACATATTAAATCCTTTTTCATCTCCAAACATTATTCTGCTATGTTCTACTGTATGCAATAAACTCATTCCGTAATCTGGTAGTTCGAATCTATCATCAAAAGCCAAATAAAGTGCTCGTATATATTCACTATTGTTTGATTTAATTATTTCTGACAGTAATTGCTCAAACTCTTCAATTTCCATATCAGGATCAACCAACTTACCATTTATTATTTTTTCAATCTTCATACCCAATCCCATTTTTCGTATCATCCTTTACATTTTTTTAGTTATATAACATGCTAACTCTCATCAGAATCATAATATTCAAGAAACTGTTTTAAACTATCTTTCATATTATTACAGATAGCATTGTTAGATATTTTCTTCTGCTTCTTCGAATTTATTGTCTTTATGGATGTCATGATCTGGTCCAACCTTACTAGTATCACCTAAGTGAGCAATTCTCCCTTCAGGTTTAGATAATTCCAGCTTTGCATTTTGGAGCTCGTCTAAATCTACATTTACAACTTATGTTCTCTTATATCCAGAAGTCGAACCATGAATTACATGATCTAGTGGTATAGCGTTTGAAGCAGTTCTATTTCTAATAAAAAAACACATGTAAAAAAAGAGCTTAGGACGCCTTCTTACATATGTTTTGGAATCTTTGTGAGAATCGGTTGTACAGTCTTGATAATCAAAATGCTTATTTCGAAGTAGTTTATATCTTTCTGCCTATAGTTCAAAATCGATGCCTTATGATCTGCTTCATCCGACATCAAAACAGAAACCCTCGTTTAAAAGAAAAAGCAGCAATATCATTCTGGTTCTAAAGGATTGTTGCCACGCTTTTTATATAAGCTTTTTACAGTATAGCCGCCATTTTATTTTTTTGACTGAAAAACAATAATTTAGATAAACAAACTTTGTAATTCCTCATATTCACCAAACCAATATTTTAGTGCATCTTGATTTATACGGTCTCTTCCTTTCCACCAATCTACTGGATATAACCAATCTGAGCTATGTCTAGATCTTGGGGCTAAACCAAGATTTATGAATTGATGTAAAAAACCTTTATGCTCTTCTGTTTCTAAAATACTACAGAAACCAAGTGTCTCCAGAAATGCTTTTCTTTGTTCTGCATTGGATTTAAATCCTTCAATTTTTCCAATCTTTTTTTGAACTTTAGATGGTGAATCATTACTTTCTACATCTTTAATAATCTCAATAACGGATTGAAAAATATCAAAATCTTTTATTGTCGGCTTTACATGTGGAAGCTTATTATGCTGATGAAGTATAAATGAAAAATCAAATATGTTACCTGAAATAATCCCACCATGACTAAAACGAATTTTATTAATGAATGTTAAATCTACTAAATCTTCAGCATTATTGGCACATATTTCACAAGATATAAAATCACTTTTAAAATCATGGATAGGACATTGTCTCATAATCACATATACTGGTAAACCTGATCTCCAATCTAAACGCTGGTTACTTAAACTTGCCAGAAATAAATCAACTGTGAAACGTTTAGTACATTGTTTCATTTCAAACATTGCATTCTCAATAGCTTCATTATGTGTCTGAAAAATTTTATCAAATATATAACCTGCTGTTTTAGCATACTGAAAGTCTTCCTCTGATGTTTTCTCTGGATTCAACAAGCTATAATTTAATAGAATTTTTAAAGCTCTATCATTATATGTCATTCTTTAGAATGCTCCTCTATTTACATTTTAAATCCTAATTAAAATTGGTGGTTGATGTACATATAGATTATTAAGATACTTATCAGCCGTACTTAATCTATGCTCCCCTTGTTCTGTTAATGGTTTTCTGATTTACCGTGAGTTTTGTTTCCACAAACATTTGGATTATGCCTTCCTAATACAGCTTTATGTTGAATGCCTTGTTCTTTAATACCTCTCGCCGTATCTTGGTCTGTTCCTTTTGTACCTGCATGTCGACGTTCAACATCACGACCCAGACGAAGTTATTAAATTCATCATAACTTCCCAAGGATGTTTTCTTATTTGACGATAACGATATTAACTACTTATGTTCACGATTTACTTCATCAACCGATGGATTTTTAATAGCATTAATAACGTAAATTATTACCGTATTCCTCTAGTTCAGTAAAGAGTTCATCAGCATTTGCTTTGATACCTTCCCTATATTTAGATGGTATCTTTTTTTCACACCTAGTAAACCAATCGTTAAATGTTTCTCGCCATTCCTTTGTCTGATATTGTTTAATCAATAAATTTGCATTAACAGGAAATCTTCTTGCGAGTATTACTAAAATATCAATATGCGCTAACATTGCTTGATATGGTTTATCGCTATTCTTTAACCATTCACTGTTTTTATTAATTTCCTCAATTGCTAGTTTAATGTATCGAGCATTTGCTAATTCCGCTGCATCATTATCTTCAGGTTTTGTTCCAAAAATTCTCAATCTCAACATCTCCTTAGAACTTTAATAATATTTTAAGTTTAAATTTCAAAAAAGGATCTTCGTACATTTAGCTCTTTTAATTCACGTAGTAGCCCTAAAAATATTCCTATCTGAAAACGAAAATCCCCTAACCACAGTTTCCAGAATAGAGTATTCTCACCGTTTATTTTTGATGTTTGATTATCCATAGTATTTTTAAACTCATTAAATATCACTGTAAACACTTCCTTTCATAAAATAATCGGATAGTTTTTAGTCACTATAGAAACACATTTATTTAGTTTTTATTTCTGATACGAACATAACTGTTCAAAACTATATCTAGGCGAATAAATTTCATTAAAAAAAGATTAGCTAATTCCCAAATAATTCATGCTAATCTTTTGATGTAATTATATTTTTCGCAATTATATTATTAATCTGTTAGTTTATCCCCTTAAAAATCAATGAATTTAAACTATATTGTTCTAAAGAATTTTTAATCACATTCGATATAAATATACTTCTTTCGCAATCCACACACCCATACTCAAGACCTTCCAACTTTTTTTTATCAAATATAGGCATGTAAAAATTATAATCCTTTTCTAATTCATCATATGCATTAAATTCGGATTCTTCCCAATTAATACAGTTAATAGTATTTGTAAAGTTAATTATTTTATAGTTATGTATTATCGGAATTCCCTTTGAGTCTAAAAGATTAAAATCAATCCATTGAACATCGTTATTAACACCTACTACCTCTTGCCAAGCTTTAATAAATTTCTTGCTTACTAAATAAATGCCCCTGGTCGAAATGATATCCTGTTTAAAAAATAAGTCTGTATCTCCATAAACAATAATATCAAAATAACTTTTTGTTACATCTAACGGTACTCCATAATTTATCATCCATTTATTATTATTTGGGTCATCAATGTCAATAATCAAATCTTCATCAGTAATTGAAGCATCAAAACTCTCAACTATGTGGTAATTTATATATCCTCATCTAATTTCCCCTGACGTTAATCTTTTTTCGTTGCTTAGTGTTGACTATCCATTCTTAAAATTACAACAAATAACTTTTGCTGCATAACCAGATTTCTTCATTTTAGATTTAACATTTTGGAGCCATTATAATGTGCTAAAGATATAGATACCCTACCTTTTATAAATATTCAAAAATCATCATACAGCTTTCTAAGCTCATCAATATTTTCTCCCTCTTCAATAGCTAGCCAAATATCCTGCAAACAACCATTTAATTTGTTTGCACTTTTCTCAAATTTAAGTTCTAAATTTTCAGTTTGATTTTCTAAATAATACACACCATCTAACCACCCAAACACATTGGAAATTGTCTCAGAAATTGAATTATTAATAAGGTAGAAAAACAAACTTTTTTGATTTTCATTCAAGGATTGATAAAAGCGAACACCTTCAGAAAGCATGTCTGTATTATCTAAAGACGGAGCGTTCAAAGTTCCTTCATAACTAGAAATATGTTCTAAATAAATATCTTTTTTAATATCTAATACTAAATCAACTGGATTTAATTTTTTCTGCATTTTTCAAACGCCTCCGGATTGTCTGTATTCAATTTTATTATTCTCGTAATTTAGAGTTAGAAATATCAGGATACACTCCTCATAATTCATGTTGCGGCTCATTTGATGCTTTTAATAATAATGCCTTTAAAATGTTGTTCAACTTAATTTTGATTATCTATTATAAAATAGCACGGAATAAATCATTCAGAAAAAAGCTCCAGTGCCTTTACCTGTAACTCAATTCCGATCGCCTCTAATTCTTCTAAAATGTCATCTTCAAAATATCCCGCTTGAAATGAAAATGCACCATAGATGTCAACCATAGCCAATGCTAACTTTTTGGGAACAGTCTCTTTATATTTGTGATATTGTGTTAAAACATCCAGTGCCTCCCTCACATGATTTAATAAATCAGAATCTAGCTCACTATTCGTTCTTAATTTTACTGGTACTGAATTTTCACTTACTAACCCAATATAAATTATTTCAATCGCTTCCTGTATATCCATACTTTCACTTCCTCTTAAAAAAAGTAACCTTATTCATCGGAATCTATCGAGAAGCCAGTTTGAATGAGGTTACTTTAATCATTAACATCTATTTATCGTTCTTCTTTCTTGCATGAGCTAATTTTGATTAAACTAAACCAAAATTCTCACCTTTCACTCCAATTAAAAGTTTTTTTTCATAGAAAAACTTCCCTATTTCATATAGGCGTGCTTCCGGAACTATCCACAACCAATTTCCTTGCCCTATTTCTTCTAAAACACCATTTTCAGGAGCTTGTACCCAGTCTTTAAAAGAAAAGGTGGCATCTTCAAACTCTAAAAACCCACGATTTATAATGTTGACTGGATATATGTGTCTTAGTTTAGGAGAAGAATTGTAAAGTATATCTCTGTTTCTAGGATTTAATGCACGCCACCAAATATGATTATCTTCCATATATAAATCTAGACTCTCACCTTTACCCCAGATTGTTTCATATGAAAAATATCCAAAATTGACTATTTTATCATCTAAGTAATCTTTTAATAAATTTACAAGAATTTGTATATGGTTAATCTCTAAACTAGTATTAAAGAAAATCTGTAACTCTCTACTCGGTTTATCAAACCTTATTCCATATTCCCAGGAGCTTGGAACTTTCATACTTTTACCCTTAAATATCGTAAACGAAAATAACCTTTCTACATTTCCTTCATCCATCCCATTGAATTCACTTTGAAACTTTTCAAGACTCTTCCTCTCTAACTTCTGATAGTTCACGTCATAACTAACACTTTTAAGAGGAAATCCATTGTTAGAAAACAGCTCAATAGATTTTTTTATCCATTCTGAGACACTGCCACAATAGCCATAAATATTACAATATATTCTACCATTTTCTATATCCATATTGAACTTCCCCCGATTGACCTAATTAATTTAAAGAAAGAGATGCTCAGTTTGAGATTTATTGCTGCTCTTGCCTATCATGTCAAATTCTCTTTCCATTTATTAATTTATTTGTACTATTTCACCTTATTTAGAGGAATGCCCTTAATTTCATTCTTTAAAATTTATTATTCAAAAGAAGCTGTAATTAATAATCGGTTGTATATTTTCTACCTTTTCTTCACTTCTTTGAAGAATATACATAGGGAAGGATCAATTTTTTCACCAGCACCTTGTGGACTTACCCTACTTAGACATTAACATTCTCTCTTTCGTCTGAGACAGATAACGCCCATTATTACCGTTATATTCTATTGCTGCATATGGCCATGCAACAATATTTTTTTCAGCTATATCAGCAACTATATCCCTATATTTTGAAGTCTCCGCCATTATCACCAACAAATAATTCCAGTTTTCGCGGATTTAGTAACCTTGTTTAACCAATCAAGACTGTCAATTTTATTATCTTACACCACAATGACGATGTGAATCCTAAGACAACATCAATCTAGAATTGTATTGTTCCCAAAATGAATTGGACATCTACTCTTTGTCTCGCTAACATCGACATCAAGAATATCGACCCTGCCAGCTCAACTAAATAGCAGAAAAATATCATTAAAATTAATCCTTTAAATCAACAAAGGTAATTTGACTATCTTTATCAGGAAAATCATTTGGAAATATAGGGCAAACAATACTCCCACTTAATACTTCATAGAGAAATCCAGTCATAGAACCTTTATATTCAAAATAATAACCTGATCCACCATCTACCAAAATAGTCCAGTCACCTTGATTAGTATCCACAATCCAATTTAATGTATCTCCATTTTCAGTTCGTCCCCAAGGTAGGATCCCTCCATTTGTTGGGAATACTTCATATGGAAAGTCCTCAGGGAAACTCACCTTTAAGGTTAGATATGCATCTTTATTCAAATTTTGTTGAATAAAAAAATTCATATTTTCATTTTCTGTAAATGGAGAGTATATCATTATAAAGTTTCCTATAATACCTGAACCATATAAAGCAATCAACTCTTTATAATCTGAAGGTAATACTACACTTAATTTATTTTCAACTTCATTCCATTTCGAAATGTTATCTGAAGATATTGCTAAATTAGGTACTGGTAGAATGGATTTTAATTTTTCAAAAGACATCGTTTCCCCCCAACATTTTACTGTTTATATTTGTGTATAACGCTGACATCTAACGAGAATCCACCGAACACCCTTGCATGTAGCAAATAAAACTTCTAGTTATTGTTAAAACTCTCTAAGTCAGCTAGTATGACATCATAGTCTTTCTTAATAGGTAGAAATAAATACTTCAGGGTCTTATGATTCATTAGATTTTTTATTTTTCCATCTCCAATACTTGTTGTTCCAATAATACGAACTTCTTGTAAATTAGGTAGCTGATGGAGAAAATCTAATGAAGGGATTTCACCACAGCTCTCAATTATTATTTTTTCTATGCTAGAAACATTTCCAATTGAACTCCAATCCTTAATGTTGTTGCAATATTGAAATCCTATCGAAGTTAATGATTTTCCCTCTTTAATCCACTTTATAGAAGTGATTTTTGAATTATAACCTATTCCTAAATGCTCTAAGAAAGGCATGTACTTAAGAGCTTCAAATTCTAATATATTATTTTTTACTAGCCCTATTCTTTTAGCTTTTGTAAATATATTGAATTCTTCAGATGAATCGCCAATATAATTGTCAATAAATATGTACTCTAGATTGTTGTTTTGAAAGATTGAACTACAAGTTTTTCTATCATAATTTAGGTACACACACCACAATGAATGTAGCTCCGCAAAAGGAATTACTTCATCTGTTTTCCCAAAAAAATTAAAGTATTCTAATGAACTATAATTTTTAAGTTCATATAAGGATCCATACTCATAAGCGTTTAACCTAAGCCCTCTAATATCTGAAATATCATTGAGTTTTTTAATATTCTCAAACTTATGTTTTATACTCTCATGAGAAACTGACACACTGTCTATTTCTTGCCTTTTTATATCCTCAATATCAATTACCTCTTTGTCTGGATCTATGTTAATAAACCTAAAGTTCCTATTGAAATAAACTTTGTCGAAAACCATAATATCCTCCTTGAACCCCCATAACTTGTTATTTTATTTGCAAGATTTCGCCTGCAATTTCAAAAGCTTTTATCATACCTGCCTCTGCTTCTTCCCCTCTAGGAATTACAGATATTGTACCAGTAACGGCTGCACACTTATCCATACTACTGGTAAAAAACCATCTACTAGCTCTTTCATCGTAATACTGCTAATTTCGTCTACTAAACTGATTTCCTCTGTAGCCTTAATTGTTTTTAAAGTTTTATAAATCGAAAATCAATAGTAGTAGCCTTATTAAAATTTTTTCATCTTATTTTCAACTTCTCTATTACATCAACATAACGATTATATGTTGTTATACCCAGTTTTGAAGAATTAATATATTTCCCCAAAACAACAACGAACGTATTGGAAATGAAGGTAATTGTCTCTTCTTCCACCTCTACACATGTTTCTTTGAGAACTTCGCTTGGTGAAGTCACTTCTAATTCATCAAGTAGTTTTAAAAATTCTTTGCCATATTCAAACCTGGACATTATCCCCTCGTATTTCGCATTACATGGTACAAGCCCATACTTTTCCCTTTTTTCCATTCTTGATAGCTGTGGCCCTAAGTTCTCATCGATCACGTACCGTTTTATTCTCCCATTTCGCTTATGCTCTTTAGCACAATTCCATCTCTTACAAACACTTATGTACCATTAGTATTTAAAGTTGAACCAGAAACAAAAGAGTAGCAATAAAAGTCCAATTTTAAGGTATTTTATGTTACTCTTTAATAAGGTAATTATTACAAATACACCCATCAAATGCTACCCTTTTGTTTGCAAAGCCACTATCTAATAAATACCTGTAGTTTTCAAAATATACCTTTTCTGCAACATGGGGATTTCATTTGTTCTATCTTCTACGGAATAGGGGATTTTTTTCCGTAATGTTACATCATGCATTAATATATTTACAGAGGGAGGCAATACCATGAAAATTGAGCAATTCACCAAAAATGAAACATTATGGCTACAACTTGAGCAAGAGCTACTTTCTAAACAATATAAAATTGATACAGATGTCTATACTTCTGAAATCATCACCCCTTCTTTTTCACTAAACGACATCACGCTGTATGAAGTATTTTGCCACTATCAACAGCTCGCATTGTTAGATGCATTTCGTCAAGAGCTTGGCTTTGAGACACAGCGCTACTGCCTTTCTAATTTCACTAACAAGCACCGATCATTAACCTACTTACCATTGTTAAGCTACTATGCAATAAATCTAAGAAAATATGGTGCAAGTTTTGAATATTTAACAGTTACAGAATTGTTAGCAACCATTAAAGAATTAGATACAGAAACGTACAACTCATTAATCACAATTGGCTCTGGCACTTTGCCCGCACATAAACAACAAATGGAATCCGACCTAATTTTTTGCCAAGCAAATGATGTGCTTGCAAAGATTACGATTCAAATTAAAGAAGAAAGCGAAGAGGCTTATCGCCAATCATTAGCTTACTTAAATGCTTTATTAGAAAAAGATTTCCCTAAAAGCTATAGCATTCATTATGAAGGTAAGAGTAACTTAGTGCTACCAATCGAGCATTTACCAGTTACATCATCACATCACTTCTTCGCTAAAGCTGTCAGTTACCCTAGCCTACATGCCGCACTAGCTGAGTATAGCTATAAGGCGATGGCACAATATCATTTTTATCAAGATGTCGATGAGGAACAGGCTGCGATGCCGAGTACATTCGCCGTTTTTGGTCTTGGTTTATACGATAAAAGCTACGGCAAGCTCGTTATCGATTATATGTATGAATGCGATGGTGACCATTCACCAATGCCTGAATACTTTGCGAAAGCCTATGTTGAAACATTTGGACTAACACCGGAAACATTGCCCGTCTTTGTATGTACGGTACAATCTGTACAAGAAGTTCCGTATGATGCTTTCTTTGAACAAGCTATGAGCACAAATGACAACTTACAATGGTTCGAAAAATTTATGACGACGCCACTTCTAGAGCTTTGTCCATATATTCCTCTCGAACAAAACGAAGAAATTGAGGAATATAAAGATATGGCTGTAGCACAGCTTTTATATACATGCTTTGGCATCATCCATTTGAATGACTTTACAAGTTCAGCATTTATGCGCATTCCAGAACCATATCGCACACGCTTTGAGGCGATTATAAAAGAACTTATATAAGGAGTATTTTCATGCAAATCGCCTATCAAGAAATGTTAACGATACCTTGGCATCGTTTAACAACTGCATACGGAAGAGGTACAAAAATTCCAGAATTAATAAAAATGGAGCAATATGGTGAGCTTGCACAATTAATTGAGCATCAAGGCACTCTTTGGCAGGTTACACCATGGGTTATTCAACAGCTTTTATACACATTGCCGAATCGATCTGTAGAAAGTGTAAAGAAGGAAGAAATACAGTTATATATTGCAGTTGCTTCTGCTTTTACTTGGGATGAGCTGACATCTAGCCCTGTGCAGCATATGGATGAATTGCTACAGGAAAAATGGCTTTGGTCAGTAGTTGAAGATGAAGATGAGGAGGAATGGGAAGAGGAACCACGCGGCTATGAAGAATGTGCTTTTATTAGCTACTATGTTTACAGTGAATATCAAATGCGTGCAGCGATACCCTTATTCCAAAATATCGCAAATATGCGAAAAGATTTAGCTCCGAGTTTGACAGAGCTACTTGAACTATTGGCGAACCGCCAAAAGCTATGGGAAACAATTTGATTAGAAGGCTAACAAAGAGGCAGTGCTATGAGTGTGCCACTTATTATACTTGCGTCCGCATGGATGTATATCATGAAAACTTTCAATAGCGTAGCGTAGGATTATGTAATAATATTAAAAAGAACGCACCTTTACGATACCCACAACAAATGGCCAGCTATCTGAATTTTTTTTCGGATAGCTGGCTATTTTGCATGACAAGTGTTAATGCATTAGTTGACTACGAGCTTACTGCTTTTGAATATATTTTAGCCATCCACCTCTACAGAAATAAAGCTTTCCATTACACCTACAAATTCAATATCAATTAAATGATCCTCATCAAGCTCATGCTGCGTGTAGGTAAAGCGTCCACCTACCTCATCTACCTTTAATATAGGTAAATGTAGCTTCTTCATTACATCCTCTATCGTTGTCTCTGGATAAACATGTTCAAATGTCTCTGATTCTACGCAAAATCTAGCCAGCTCTTCTAGTTTAGCGGTATATTGATTTCTGATATTCTCAGCAAACCGCATACTTTTATCGTTCATTAAATGCTCCGGTATCTTGACCTTCATACCATCAAGAGTCGCTTCATAACCCTTATACTTGTTTGAAAACTCATTTATCCCTCCTCGTCTAGCACTAACCTCTATTCATTTTTTAATAACTCTTTCATAATGAGTGTTTCTTCCCTGCTTCTAGCTATATCTAATGCAATTTCTCCAAAAACATTCTTAATTTCTCGATTTGCACCTCGTTTTAGAAGTAGTTGAATAATATCGATGCGTTCCTCACCGTCTGAAACTTGCGTATGTAAAGGGGTATTTCCATTATTTTCTGTACTATCTATTAATGCCCCATGATCTAATAGACATTCAGCTACTTCGGGGTAAAGTACTATATGGAAGGGAGAAATCCCCTCATCATTTTTCGAATTTACATCGACACCGAGATTAATTAGATATTTAACAAGTTCTGTATTTTCGGTACTAACAGCAGCATGCAGTAAAGTAAATCCATATTCATCTTTACTTAAAATTAAGCTTGCATTCTCGTTAAAATATCTTTTACTTCCTCAAACTCGTCCAGCTCAACCAAATCATATAAGTCATTAAAGTTATTCATACACTCTTCTCCTTATGTTGTTTTACAGATTATTACTTTCTAAGTACTCCTTGGCTAGTTGCGGATCTTTGTATATTGCCATACCCGTTTTTAAATTTTTAAAGCCCATCTTTTCATAAAACGTATCATTTCCTGTTGTAGCAATTAATTGAATACAAGAAACGTCCTCTAACTGTTTCATGATGTCCTCTAAAAGAATTCTCGCAATTCCTCTTCCTTGATAACCTTTATGTATTACAACATCGTAAATTGATGCATTAAATACACCATCTGAAAGGGCCCTTGCAAAACCTATTATTTTGTTATCTTCTACTGCGAAAACTTGATGTGTACTTGCATTGAATACTTTTTTTATGATAGGTTCTTCATGTTTCATCCATCCTACCGATTGGTATACTTCTTTTAACATCGTTAGCTCTTTTCCATCTACCTCATATTTAAGTACAACCATTTGCATCCTCCTAACTTATTGAAATATCAGTATATTCTATGTTACATTTCCTTTTCCTGCTAGGCAATATCAAATCTATGTAAAAGTATTGAATGGGTTGAATGGTGTACTATTAACTCCTGCGCCAGTTTCGGCTAATCCCCCCTTCCGCTTTATCGTTCTATCACATTCTATTTTGAGAGTCTTTTATTGATCGTTTTTGAATGGAAGAACTTCAGGAACAAAGATTCATTTAAGTTCGTTTAAGTAAAAAAGGAGGAAAAGTATGGGAATCAATTTGAATTTGTGGTCATTCTTCATGTCTTTATGCTGTATTATTTTATTTTTCATAGCAAGTTTTTCTGCAACTTTTATAAACCTTTTTGTCACATATCTTCATTTTCATCCATTGAATGTTGTTTTACTATTAACAATCCTATGTTTTTTCTTAACGCTCATTGGAATGAAAGATGTTAACAATACAATGTCTATGCTTAGAAGCTTTATTTCAATCGTTCTAACATTGCTTTTAGCTAGCATCATATCTTTTATATTATTTATTGGAAGCTTGTTATGTTAGCGCTACTATGTGAAAATCGGCATTGCCTTTAGACGAATTTGATTAGGATTCATTTTATCTATATTGACGAACGTTTGTTCTGTTGCTAAAATGATTAAAAAGGAGGCAATTTTTATGCAAAAAACTAACGCCATTGAATTAGTACATTTCTCAAAAAACTTTGTGGATGTTTTGAATGACTTTGAACTTCCGGAAGAACAATGTCAATTTACTGCCCTTCCAAAAGAGATTTCGATCGAAATGGTTGGACAGTATCCAATTGTTATTTTGAGCGACAATGTACCTGTAGGTTTTTTTGTCCTACACGCAACAGAAAGAGTAAAAGAGTACTCTAGCAATCCCAAGGCTATGCTACTTACAGCATTATCAATTGACCATAAGAAGCAAGGAAACGGCTATGCAAAAAAAGGGATGCTTGCACTATCTGAATTTATTAAGAGAAAATTTAAAGACTGTGATGAAGTCGTTTTAGTCGTTAATCATAAAAATATTCCCGCTCAAAATTTGTATTTAAAAGTTGGCTTTGTCGATAACGGGGAAAGAAGAATGGGACCTATTGGCGAGCAAATTGTTATGCACCTAAACATCTAATAAATTTTCAAAAATCACTCGTCATGACATGAGTGATTTTTTTGTTCTCCCCTTACAGCATGCGGCCTTGTTGATCGTCTATCTGAATGCTGTGGAGTACCTATAACAAAAGCTCAGAGAGATAATGCAGCAAACTGGCTTATGAATTGTGGAGTTGATCCTCTAAACACAGCTCATCGAAGAAGGATGTGGGGGATTGTTAAGGGAGGTTGGTGGTAAATCGAAACACTTTATAGCAAGGCAACTAACTATGGCTAGTTGCCTTCTTTTAATATGATTTGCGATACACACTCTATTTGTGTGGAGTGTATGCGGCAACACATGGATGCTGGTGGGTTTAAGTAATTGGCTAGGTGCTACCATAGTAGAGCCTAGCCTTTTTATTTATCTAAACAGTTTTTTACTTCAGCTAACGCCCTTGTCGAACCCAAATGTTTTTATTATATCTTTAGATAACCCTTTAGCTATCTCATCCGCCTCAAATCCTTTTATTTACAGTACTAGCTATATTATTCTGAATATTTATAAGGAATTCCTAAGTGCCAGTTTTAATTTTATTACTTTTATGCATAACACACCTACATTTATATGTTAAAGTTTTAAATTGCCATGAATTGAGCTACCTCGGTACTATTTAGCAACATATGGGAACGACAAGCTGAAAATTCAAAGTAATACACCTATACCCGTAAGTAAAGATATTTTATACTGCGAGTATTTTACTTTTGTATAAGATATTCCTGTATAAAATAAATCAGCTACCTAACATCGATAAAAATTACCAATACTAGATAACTGACTTATCTTAGAAATTTACTCTAAGCTCTCTCGGTATTTTATAAATCCGTAAATGTTGGTGGTTTCTTTTTGAAGCCTTTCGTCGTAATGAAAGCATAGATAAAACCGATTGCAAGCCAGATAAAGCCTACCTTCAATGTCATCGGTGATAAATTAATAAATAAGTAGAAACAAATACCAAATCCTAGCCCTGGAATTAATAAGTATCGAATTATTTTCATTTCTTTTTTACGGAAGAAGTAATACACGATCACTGACAAATTAACAAACATAAATCCTGTCAGGCCTCCAAAGTTCATTAATTCTGCTACAAAATTTATTGATAAAAACAGCGCTCCTAAAACACTAATCACACACATCAATAATATATTGTATACCGGTGTTTGATATTTTGGATGTAAATGTGTGAAAAACTTTTTCGAAAGTACCTCATCACGCCCCATACTAAACATTAAACGAGATGCACTTGCTTGTCCTGTTAAACCAGCTGTCACTGTCGATACAATAATCGCAACCGTATAAAGAGTTGCAAGAACTGCACCACCTGCTTTTTCCGCTACATCAAATAAAGCCGTATCAGCTGAACTAAAGTTTGTAACATCAGGCCATACGAGCTGAGCTACATACGCTTGCACAATAAAAATAAGTCCTCCGATTAAACAAGCTAAAATAGCTGCCTTCCAAATATCCTCTTTTGGATTGACTGCCTCTTCTGAAAGTGTTGTAATCGAATCGAACCCTAAAAATGAGAAGCAGGCCATTGCTGCACCAGAAATAATTGCAGACATAACGAATTTTTCATCGTTGAAAAACGGTACAACAGTAAAGAGCGACGTATCACTTTCCGCACCGACAATTGTCTTTACACAAAAAATCACAAAAATAACGACTACAATTCCCATAAACATAACGAGGATTTGATTTGTTTTTGCTGCGATGCCAATACCTAGAATATTGACAGTAGTTATAATACCTGCAATTAATAACACCCATACCCAATACGGAACAGATGGTATTAATGCATTCGCATATGAAGCACCTACCATGAATACAATGAGTGGCACTAAGACGTAATCCATAAACATTGCCCAACCTGCAAAAAAACCTAAATGCGGATTGATAGCACGCTGGGTATATGTATAAGTTGACCCTCCATTTGGAAAAACAGCAGCCATTCGACCGTAACTATATGCAGAAAACATCATTGCAACCATCGCAATCAAGTAGGCTAATGGCAACATCCCACCTGTAGACTCTGCTGCAAAGCCATAAATATAAGCTGGCGCAATCGGTGTCATAAAAGCGATACCATAAATGACTAAATATTTGTGAATATAATAGACCAAATGCCACGAGAAATGACAGAAACAAAATTAATCGTATGGAATCAAAATTAATGGAGGATATATGATGGTACTTAAATATGTTCTTCAAATAAAATTCACCCCTAAATTTAATCATCAAACAGGTATATTCCTAATATTCATCTTTCATAACATATATTATTTAAGAATGATTCATTATTCAGAAAGTCAGTGATGTCGCCATAATCATGAGAAAACAAGAACTTTAAAATCACTTCAGTAAACCTATAATAACCTTATTTGTTCACTTCTTTGTTGATTCTTCTCTGATGTTTGTACTTCGTTTCCATAGACAGTTTGCTTAAAATCATTTATTGATTTAAGCGCAGTTTCTAATAAATCATTTTTAACTAGGGATACGTAAATAGCTACCGATTCTGCTTGGCAATTTATTGATTTATCTGGGTTAAATTCAATATCAGTAAAGGCATTGTATTCTAATACATCCTGGGCAAGCTTCTCATTCTTAACGAGTGCGTTTATATATAGCCAATTATAAAAAAATGTTTTAGGTTCAATAGGAAATTCCCTATTAAAGTATTTAAATTTGATTAAATCTCCGCTATTTTTTAACCTTATATCCTTTTTTGCTTCTTTAGAACTTTTTAAATAGAGATCATCATATGGCCCACCTAGTTTGAAAACCTTGCTTGCTTGAAATGCCGTTTCCACACTAAACGTCATATTATTTTTAGTATTTATCATTAAATTAAAAGCACTTAAATTAATGCCTAATTCATCTAATGATTTACTAGAAATCTCTAATATTTTTAACTCAGGATATTTTTCAATTGTTTTTGCATGCAAGTCTGTGATTGATTTTTGTTTTTGAATAACAGCAAAGCCAGGAAACCATTCAAATTCAATTAAAGCTTTTTTAAAAATCTTACCTTTTTCTAATTTCGAAATAAACACCGGACGCTTCGCCACTTCATTACCTCCTTTTGGCATTGATGGAAACAGTAGTAAATGTTAGTATTATACTACAATAAAAGAATGGGTGTGAACAAATCGATGAATAATCCACTACTTTTTAATTCAATTATAGCTGATGTTACAAATCGAAAAATTGAGTACCTTGTTCATTTCACTGATATAAATAATCTACCAGGTATTTTATCAAATGGCATCCTCTCAATAGACAATCTCAATAGCCAGAATCTAAGCTACACCAATAATGATGATTTAAGACTTGATGGTTATGCAAATTCCATTTCGTTATCTGTATCATTCCCGAATTATTCAATGTTATCTAAATATAGAATATATGCTGATAATCCTAAAGATATGGCAATTATTTTCTTAGATCCATCTATATTGTGGACCTTAGACTGTGCATTCTTTTATACAAACGCTGCCAATGGGCTTTTTAACCATATCTCTCTTCAGACTCTTAAAACTTACCCAGCATGGCAAACACTATTTGATTCAAATGTTCGTGGTATAGATAGATCCTCTTTAAATATACCTAAAGAATTCACTACGGATCCACAAGCAGAAGTATTATGTTTTAATCCAATCCCAACTGATAAAATCAAATATATTTTATTTGATAATCCCTCAACATTCCAAAAAATAGGAAGAAAGCTTCCAAATATAAACGATAAGTATTACCATGAAACAGAGCCTTTTTATTTCGCTCCACGTTCTGACTATCAATCGTGGAAGAAGTCATAATACAATTTTTATGTAAAAATATGTGTAAAACCATTTCAAAACATATCGTTTTCAATCCATTCTTCAAAATAAAAAACACCCATAAACCTTATTATATCAATGTTTACAGGTGTTTCAACTATATCCTAACGCGCTCTAACACGTTCTTCAAGGGCGAACCGACACACAATTTTTGAGTCTTAGTGGATTCTTGGATTCTATTAGTTCCATCTCCATTAACGTCAATAACGTAAAGCACCAGCCAGTTAATACAATACTTAAACTCCCGCTTTTCCAATAATAGCTTTTATCCGCGCTTGTTCTTCAGTCTTATCCATGTATTCAAAAAATCCAAGATGATTTCCCCAAGGGTCAGTAAATGTTCCCCATTTAGCTGAAACTTCTGGTCTTGAGTAAATTTCAAAGTTATCAATGTTAAGTTCTTTTATAAGTCTTTCTCTTTCAGCTTCAATATTTGTAACACCTAAACGTAAAGGGCCATTTCCTTCAGTAAGATTCCCCTCTGCTACTTGTAACCAACAGCCAGGTATAAGTTCCCACTCTACAAAACCATCATGTGGTATGAAATCAGGTTTTTTGTTTAACAGTGTTTCATACCACTTATGCCCTTCTTCGATATTAGATACTCGTACTTGAGTAGTTATTTCAAAAATCATTTTAACCCCTCCAGATTATGGTATGTATATTTTTCTAATACTGTTGATTAAAAACCCTTTATTAAGCGTTATTTTGGATTGTAATTTTTTTCTTTGGCTCATCAATTTTAACCCTATCAGTAAATTGCGACAAAAAGGTTTGTCAATGAAAAGAAAAAAGAGTTCTTTCGCCTTTTTGCCTCAATTGAGAGAACATGTTATATACTTAAATAGTACATATTCAGAAAGCGAGATATCCACCAATGGAAGAATTCAAAAAAGGAAAGTGTTGAAAGAAATGAAGCCAGAAATGAATCAACGCTTTGATAGGTGGATCAACGTCTTGTAGTCGAAAGTAAGATTCTTATTACAATAAATAGCCTGTATGCCTCACTACTTTACTACACTAAACAACATAGGAGTAATCAATATGACAAACGAAAACTTAATTATCGAATTGCTACAAGAAATAAAGCAAGAACAACAAAAGATGAACCAACGTCTAGATAAAATTGAACAGCGTTTTGATAGAGTAGATCAGAATATCAATTTCTTAGCCGCAGAAATTGGGAAGCTAAAGATGGTTAATCACAGCCAAGCAATGCATGAACAAGCCAAACCTGCAAAGCAACAACTTGTATTAAATGGACAAATGTCAGATGAAACCTTAAAGAATTCAGTACAAGGGACTGGCAGCTTGGAACATTTAGAAGAACTTTGGAAAAATGTCCTGGTTCGGGTTGGACAAGAAATTTCTAAACCAAGCTTCGAAACGTGGATAAAGTCTACAAAATTACTGTCCTACAATAGTAGTGACGCAACTGTGACGATTTCTGCGCCAAATTCGTTTGCTCGAGACTGGCTCGAGAATCACTATATGCATTTGATTAAATGTATATTAACGGAGCTTACAGGTGAAGAGTTGCTTATTAACTTTGTTGATCAAAAAACCAGGACTGATTTCGATTTACCGAAGACGAACTAAACAAGCAATCGAGTAGGAGGGAGTGATTAACTCCCGACCTCTCCAACCACCGTACGTACGG